>JANWJY010000125.1 GCA_025451715.1 Fimbriimonadaceae bacterium
CCGACGAACTTTGGCCGACTCAATGCATGACGCATTTCGCCATTGTATTGTCCTTCAGCCGTTTCCGCGACGACCCAAACATAGTAACCGACGAACTCTTCCGAGAGGTCGAACTCGACCATCTTTGGAGCCATGTCGGGATCGAAGCCGGAGAGGATCCTTACTCCCGTCCCTGGTCCACGGTAACCAACGCCGTTCTGGTCATCGCTGCCATAGATCGAGAAGTACGCAACCCTCTTGCCCGCTTCCGACTTCTGGCGCATAAAGACAAAGTCTACAGCGGCTTCATCGTCGTAAGTGTAGTACTGATGGTCCCCAGTGCCACCGATGAGATTGGATCGCGAGTACATTTGTCCGGCATCGTCGTCGGCTCGTGAGAGCCTCCACTCTGAGACATCGTGACCTTCACCCATTTCGACATAGAGAACTACGGAGTCAGGCTCGCCGGGCATCCTAGATGCCAGACGAGTAATGTTCGGATCTTGGCCCGCAAGGGCATCACCGGCCGGCGTCCATTTCTCGTGCCCCAACCAGGAGCCGATCCATCTAATCCGGCAGTCCAATCCCCACTCCGGCCAGACCGCCGTCCAGTCGTTCGACGACCGGGTCTCGTGCGGCCCGAGCTCTGCGAGAGTCACGGTCGCATACGACGGGCCACGCAACGCCCACAAGGCAAGCGAAGCAGCCGCCAAAACGCAGACTGCAACGAGCAAGATCGCCTTTCTTCGCTTTGTCATTCCGGGCCCTCCAGCACCATTGTGTCCGAAAGACAGTCAGCGCATCGACACAGCTTCGGCCAGGCGCGCCGTTAGGACGCCCCGCAACGTCCTTTGAACCTGGGGATAAAATAACCACATGGCCACCGAGATCCTTTTTCCCGAGCTTGGAGAGTCTGTCCACGAAGGGCAGATCAGCAAGTGGCTGAAAAAGGTCGGCGACCACGTCAAGCTCGACGAGCCCATCGTCGAAATCATGACCGACAAGGTCAACACCGAGCTCCCCTCGCCCGCCGCCGGAATCCTCGTCGAGATCACAGTCCCCGAGGGCGGCGACGTCGAGGTCTTCCACCGCATGGGCGTCATCGAGGAAGACGAGACCAAGGCTCAGGAGATGCTCAAGAACGGCAAGGCCCCGGCCGTCGAGGAAAAGAAGCCGACGAAAGAGACGGCCGTCTTAAGCAGCGAGAAGCAGGCGCTGGTCCAACCCCCCGCCGCGATGGTCGGCGGACGCCGCTGGTACACGCCCGTCGTGCGCGCGATCGCAAAGGAGAACGGCATCTCCGACGAAGAGCTCGCTTCCATCCCCGGCTCCGGCCAAGGCGAGCGCGTCAATCGCAAGGACATCGAGAGCTATCTCAAGACTCGCGGCACATCTCCCGCCCCGGCAGCCATGCCCACAAAGCAGACTGCGCCAATGGTGGCCGGACCGGACCAAGAGCTCGTCAAGCTCACCGGGATGCGAAAGATGATCGCCGACCACATGGTTCGCTCATCGCAGGTCCCCGTCGTCAGCACTCTGGTCGAGGTCGACGTCACCAACCTCGTCAAGTTCCGCGAGGCAAACAAGGAGGCGTTCGAGAAACAGAACGGGGTCAAGCTCACCTACACACCGTTCTTCATCAAGGCGATTGCCGAGACCCTGCTCGAGTTCCCGTACGTCAACAGCGCGGTCGGCGACAACTACGAGGTCACACTGAACCGCACCGTGCACATGGGCGTCGCGGTCTCTCTCGGCGAGGACGGAACAGGCGGACTCATCGTTCCCGTCATCCGCGACTGCCACACCAAGACGCTCGTGCAGATCACGAAGGACCTCACGAACATCGCCAAGAGGGCGCGAAGCAACGCACTCGAACCCGCGGACGTGCAGGGCGCGACTTTCACGATGACGAACCCTGGCTCCTACGGCGCGACCCTCGGCACACCGATGATCAGCGCGCCGCAAGCGGGCATCATCGGCGCGTACGGCATCGTCAAGCGACCCGTCGTGATCGACGACATGATCGCGGTCCGCTCGATGATGAACGTCGTGCTCACCTACGACCACCGCGTCGTCGACGGCATGACCGCCGGCCTGTTCCTTCAGTTGCTCAAAAAGAAGCTCGAAGGCTTCGACTTCTACAAGTAAGACTTACCTCGAGCAAATTCGTTCGAGCCTATGTGGCGCTGTGCCGCGCGCCACCCCTCTCCCGGCCCACGTCCGTGCAATTATCGCGAACTAACACGGCCGGGGGAGGTAGGGAGGGGGCATGAATCGGGTGATCGGCGCCTACAGCCCCATCTTGTCCCGCAGATCCCTCCCCACGCCTTCGACCGGGTGCCCCGTCTCCTCTTCACGCAGCCTCAACAGCTCCGCCTTCCCACCGGCGGACTCTGAAACCCATCCCCGCGCAAACGCACCTGACTCGATTTCAGCCAGAACCCCACGCATCCGCGCACGGACCGAGTCGTCGATCAAGAGCCGCCCGGTCACATACCCGCCCCATTCCGCCGTGTCGCTGATCGCCGCGCGCATCCCCGCCAGTCCACGTTCGTACAACAAGTCAGTAATTAACTTCGCCTCGTGCAGGCACTCCAGATACGCCGCCTCCGGCGAATAGCCCGCGTCAACAAGCACATCGAACGCCGCTTTGATCAACTCCGGAATCCCGCCGCACAGAACTGCCTGCTCTCCGAACAGGTCCGTTACGCACTCCTCCTTGAACGTCGTCTCGATGATCACGGCACGTCCACAGCCAAGTCCGCACGCGTAACCGAGCGCAAGCTCCAACGCCGATCCCGTCGCATCTTGGAAAACCGCAACAAGCCCCGCCAACGACCGCCCCTCCGCCGCCGCGCGCAACAACGATGCGCCAGAACCCTTTGGTGCAGCAAGACATACGTCGACTCCCGGCGGCGCGGCAATGAACCCAAAGTGAAATGCAAATCCGTGGCACACCATCAGCGCCATCCCCGGCAACACGTGCGGCGCGATCTCCGACTCATAGATCCCGGCCATCGCCTCGTCAGGAAGACACATCATCAGCACGTCGCACGACGCAGCAGCCGCCGACAAGGAAACCGGCAAAAAACCGTCGATCCCTGCGAGCGCTGAACCCTTCCCGGTGCGCGCTCCCACCACCACCTCGGCACCAAATTCTCGCAACAACAGCGCGTGCGCCCGCCCCTGGTTCCCGTAACCCAAGACCGCCACCCTTTTGGACAAGACCAGGGCAGGATCGACGTCGGCCTCGAAGTGATACTTTGGCATCAGCGAGTCCCCGCCACAACCTGTCCGTTCAGCTCCTTCACCGCGTCCCACACTCGTGGCGACACGCCCCGCGGCACCAAGGAAAGGATCGCCGTTGTCTGTTCCAAGTACCGCGCAAGCGCTGGCCCGGTCCGCGTCGCGCGCGCGCAGCGCAGGTTGCTCAGACGGTCACAAAGCTTGATCGTTTGCGCCATCGGGGTCATCGCGGCGATGTCAGCAAGTAACAGCTCCGAACGCAGCGAACGCACTTCGTCCGCCGAGAGGCCCGCAGTCTCCGAAGGAGTAGGCTCAGTCCGAGTGAGCTCGCGCACCAACCCTGCGACTCGTTCCCCAAACCGCTCTTTGACTTCATCGAGCGTCGTCTCCGTGTCCTCGATCATGTCGTGGAGCACCGCGGCGACCAGCGCGCCCTCTTCTAAGACCTCCGCCTCATACCGCAGGATCGACAGAACTTCAAGTGGATGAGTGATGTACGGCAGTGGGGAAGCGCCGTCCCGCCACGAGCCGTCGTGCCGCTTTCGCGCCCACTTGATCGCCGCCTCGATCGCCTCTGCCATCGCACGAGGTTAGCCGATGGGACCGGGTGTACAGGGCCGACCGGACATAATCTCTTGCGATGGCAAGGAGGTTAGCGGCGGCAGACATAGGCAGCAATACGGCCCACATCCTCATCGCCGACGTCGACAACGGAAGCGTACGTCGCATCGCCAACGAGAGCGAGTGGCTCTCTCTCGGACAGGTCGTCGCAAAGAAGGGCGCAATACCCCCTGACATCGAGGCCAGCCTGGTCAAGATCCTGCAGGGATACAAGAAGCTCGCAAAGCAGTACGGCGCGGAGCGTATCTACGTCTTCGCGACAGAGGCCGTCCGCAAGGCCAAGGGTCACGACGAGGCCATCGCCCGCATCTCGGCCCAGTCCGGGCTCGAAATCGACATCATCATGCCCGAGCGCGAGGCCGAGCTCGCCCTCAAGGGCGCGATGATCGACATGCCAACGACCAAGCCTTCGCACTTCATCGAGGTAGGGGGCGGCAGCGCGCAGATTGCCTACTGGGAGCGCGGCAAGATCACTGAGGAGCGAAGTCTGCCCATCGGAACGGGAGTCCTCGCGGCAAGGCACGGCCTCACGTACCCGCCCGAAAGGAGCGCAGCCAAATCGATTGCGGCTGACGTCAAGAAGCACGTCGACACCCTGAGTGACTTCCCTCCGTGCAACCGTCTCGTGGCCAGCGGCGGCGTCGCGCGAGGCATTTGGCGGGCACTCCACCCGGACGGCGAGCCGAACGTCGCTGTTCCAGAGCTCGATTACATCCAGTGGGCGACCGAAAGGCTTAACATCGGTCAGGTCGAGCGCAGGTTCAGGGTCAAGGAGAAGCGCGCAGCCACCATCTTCACGGGGGCAATCGTTTACAGAACCTTAATGGAACGGCTCCACCATACGTCCATGCGAGTGAGTATCTTTGGCGTTCGTGAGGGCGCCGTCCTGATGATGAAGTCAGGAGAGATCGACGGCGCGGCGTTATGACCGAGACGGAAACCAGCCGCTACTTTAACAGGGAGCTGAGCTGGCTTCAGTTCGACGACCGTGTGCTCAGCGAGGCCGAAAACGCCAACAACCCTGTCCTCGAGCGACTCAAGTTCCTGGCCATTTTCGAGAGCAACCTCGACGAGTTCTTCATGGTCCGCGTCTCGGGCCTCATCGAGCAGATCGAGCTCGGTGTCGCAGAAAAGACTCCGGACGGCATGTCTCCCTCCGAACAGATCGATGCCATCATGGCGACGGTCCGCCGACTCCGCCGCAGAGCGAGCAACCTATGGGCCGAAACGATCCAGCCTGAGCTCGAAGACGAGGGCGTCACCATCCGCAGGTACGCGGACCTCAGTACGAAGCTCCAGCGCAGGGCCACCAAGTTCTTCCGCGACGCGGTCTTTCCCGTCTGCACGCCGCTCATGCTCGAGCCCTCCACGACGTTCCCGTTCATCTCAAACCGAAGCCTCAACATCGCGGTCGAGCTTGGTGGGGGTAGCGCACACAGCCTAGCACGGATCAAGGTCCCGGACGTTGTTCCGCGACTCGTGCGCGCGGCGAAGAACCGACTGGACTTCATCCTGCTTGAAGACCTTATAGCAAGCAACCTCGAGGAGTTCTTCCCCGGCGTCGACATCATTGACCACCACATGTTCCGTGTCATTCGCGACGCTGACATCGAGATTCGCGAAATCGAGGCCGCTGACCTTATCTCCGCAATCGAACAATCGCTCAGGCTCAGGAGGTTTGGCGACGTCGCGCTGCTCGAGGTTGCTGCCGACTTGCCCAAAAGGTGGCGCAAGACTCTAGTTCAGCGTCTTCCCATCGATGAAGAGTTCATCCTCGAAGCGCAGGGCCTCGTCGGCTTTGGCGTCTTCATCGAGCTGAACAACCTCGACCGGCCACGGTCCAAGTATCCGAATCATCGGCCGTATCTCAATGAGCGGATCGCGCGGTCCAAAAACCTCTTCTCGATCCTTCGCAAGCGGGACGTGCTCCTGCACCACCCGTACGACAGCTTTACGCCCGTAGAGGAGTTCGTGGCCTCCGCCGCTAACGATCCAGACGTCATCGGCATCAAGCAGACTCTCTACCGCCTTGGCGCAGAGTCGCCCATTGTCGAGTCGCTCCTGCGCGCAGCCGAGAACGGCAAGCAGGTCGCCGCGATGGTGGAGCTCAAAGCAAGGTTCGACGAAAGCAACAACCTCGTTTGGTCGCGCGCCTTGGAGCGGGCAGGGGTGCATGTCTCCTACGGCTTTCCGGACATGAAGACGCACTGCAAACTGTGCCTCGTCGTCCGAAAGGAGGGAGGCAGCATCCGGACCTATGCGCACGTCGGCACGGGCAACTACAATCCGACCACGGCGCGGCTTTACACCGATCTCGGACTATTCACCAGCGACCAAGACGTGTGCCGCGACGTCAGCGAGCTTTTCAACTATCTCACAGGCATGTCGCGCCAGACGAGCTATCGTAAGCTCATCGTGGCGCCGCTCGATCTGCGAGAACGGATGATCGAGATGATCGTCGAAGAGACCGCGTCGCACCAGAGGTTTGGGAACGGGGCCATTCTGTTCAAGCTCAACTCGCTTGTCGATCCTGAGATGATTGACTCGCTCTACGAGGCGAGCGCCGCAGGTGTGAAGATAGACCTTCTCGTGCGCGGTATCTGCTGCCTTCGTCCAGGCCTCGAAGAGCTCAGCGAGAACATCCGTGTCCGTTCCATTGTCGGCCGCTTCCTCGAGCACAGCCGGACATACTACTTCCACAATAACGGTGATGCGCGCGTCTACATCGGCAGCGCGGACATGATGCGCCGCAACCTCGACCGACGAATCGAAGTCGTTGTTCCGCTTTCCGACGAAGCGCACAAGACATACGTGCGCGAGCAGGTCTTCGGCCTTGCTTTTGAGGACAACACCAACGCGTGGGACCTCTTTGCGAACGGCGAGTACGTGCGGACATCGCCGCCAAAGTCCAAGAAGGCGCGCACAAGCCAGGTCCTCTTCATGTCCCGGCCCGCCGGACGCCTCCTGGAGGGCTGACCCGCCCCGGGAAACCAGTCCTCAGCCTGGCCAGGGCCGAGCCTTTCTGCCAGGTCACAGGCTCCCCGGAACCTGCCTAAAAAAAGCCCGCAAATACCCCACTGCTCCCCCCTTGACACCCTGTGCTACTATCCGAATCATGCGGACAGTCCTCACGGAGAATCGCGAATTTGGCGGAAAAAACGCCCCCCTAAAGCTCCGTGAGGTCAAAGGTGCCAAGAGCATAACGGTCCGTATAACCCACGAGGGAGTCGTGGTCACAAAACCCCGCTGGGTAGGCCGAAAACAGGTTGAAACCTTCCTCAAGGAGAACAACGGCTGGCTCGAGATCCAGGTCGCAAAATGGGAAGAACAGGTCGCCGAGACCCTCAGCGACCAAGTCCTTTACCTGGGCCAGGTCTACAGCATCCGCAGGGCCACGTCCGGCCCCGTCAGGCTTGCCGGGAGCGAGTTCTGGGCCGTCGGCTCGACCCCCCAGGAACGGCTCAAAAACGTCATGGACTGGATGCTGCGCCGGTCCCGGCAGACCATCCGCCAGACAGTCGCCCGCTGGGCGCCCGAGCTCAAGGTCGCGACTAAGCGCGTATCCATCCGCGACCAGGTCTCTCGCTGGGGCTCTTGCTCCGTCGACGGATCGCTTTCCTTCAACTGGCGGCTCGTCATGGCACCGCCCGAGGTCCTCGAGTACATCGTGATCCACGAGCTCGCGCACGTCCGAGAGCATAACCACTCCAAGCGGTTCTGGTCGCTCGTCGCGCGCTTCTGTCCCGACTACGAACTGTTTGAAAAGTGGCTCGACGACCACAACGACCGCATCATGCTCACCGGCCGCGGAAAGTGAGTCTCCCCTCCGGAGGAGAGAGTTATGGTGAGGGGTTCAACAATGAGAGTCCTTTCAACAAGACCCTCATCCTTCATCCCCCATCCTTCGCAACCTCTCCAACCTCTCGCCCTCGTTCTTGACCAACCACTCGTCCTTGCTCAAAGCCTCGTACGCAATCGTGAAAAACTCCCGTGACTCATCACGGCGATCCAAAGCGAGCAGACATTCACCGATCTCCTCCGCCAAATATCCGTCCACTCCCGTCCCGTCAGGAAAGTACTCCGACATCACTGCGCGCTGTTCGGCCAGTGCTTCTTCATAGCGACCCATGGATCGCTTGCACCGCGCCACCGCCCAGCGCGCGATGCGCAGACCCGGCTCCTTTCCGACCGACCGCCGATACTCCAGCCCGTTCTCAAAGTATGAAAGCGCGGTTGCGAAGTCTCCTATGTCGTGGTACGTCCACGCGATGTTGTTCGAGAGCGCACCGACCCACGAACCAGCCTTCTCTTGCTTTGACTCCGACACGATCCGAAACCCCAAGAGGTCCCAGTCCAATGCCTCACCGGGTTCTGAGACGATCGCCAGCATGTGCGCCGTATCGACGGTCAAGTAATCGTCGCCCACACGCTTTGCCGCATC
>JANWJY010000126.1 GCA_025451715.1 Fimbriimonadaceae bacterium
CGTACCAGTGGCGTGCCTGGTTGTCAAGAGTTCATGGACAAAAAGCCCACAAATTAGGGCTTACGGCCCGGTTGAGGCGGGCCGCAGGTTCAAAACTCGTCGTCGAGCTTGTCGTTGCCGGCTTTCTGCTCGTCGAAGCCCTTGGCCTTCTCCGAGGTGCGCATGCCGGTCTCGAAGGCGTTCTTGCCCTCATCGGCGGCCTGCTCCACGGGGTTGCCGCAGCCAACGACGGCGAGCAGGCACAGGGCGAGGATAGCGATCTTTGTCATGGGAGCCTCCAGACGGGGCTATTCCACGTTTTTTGGCCCGATTGAGAACTCCTCGATCCGCCACTCGGCCAGGGCGGTGCTGCGCCGGGCCGCCTTCAGGTTCAGGATCGTTGCGCCCTTTGAAAATCTCACGGGGCACTCGAGGTACACGATCTGCCAAGCCTGGTCGTTGCGGGCTCCGACCGTCGAGCGCTTGACCGTGAACTCCCCGAGCGATTCGAACGCGCCGTAGCGCTGCAGCCAGCCGTCGAACTCTTGCTTCGACAGCTTTTCCTTGAGGGTGAGCGTGCCGTAAAAGCGGAGCGTCTCGTAGTCGGCTTTGCCCAGTATCTCCGGCACCTGTTCCTCGGCGAAAGCGATCGCCGAAGCCCTCATCGTCGAGTGCGCCGCGTTGTACACGTACAGCATCCCGGCGAGCGGGAAGCCGAAGAAGAACACGAACACTGCGATGATCGCCAGGCGACGCTTGGTCACTGAACGATTATCCCGCGCCGCTCTCACTTGGGCACGACCATCTGCCAGACCATGGACTGGAAGAACCAGAACGCGACGGCCAGCGCGAGCTTCACGGCCCACGCCCTCCAGCCCTGCACCTTGCCCGAGGGGGTCTTGAGGATGAGGTAGCTCCCGAACACTTGCGCGCCGGCCACGCCGACGTTGTTCACGGGCTGGAAGGGCAGGTTACCGAGCACGTAGACGGTCCCCTCCTGCAGGCGCAGCGCATAGAGGACCTCGAACCAGCAGAGGGCGAGCCCGAGCGCGGCGACGCCGACTATCGCCACCTGAGCAAACCGCTTGAGCTGGAACACCATCCAGAGCATCACGAGAGCGATCACCAGCCCGTCGACAACGAGCGCGAGGGTGTGGATCTGGGGCACCCACGGCGAGTCGAAATAGTACGCCGCGCCCGATTGGACCAACTGACGCGCGGACTGCGTCTGGACCTCCGCCGCGATCAGCATCGAACACGCGACCGCTACCATCCAGTCCGGCCCGCCGGGGCCGCGGTACTTTTCGAAGAACGGCGAGCCCTTCATTTCGGCATCGCTTCTGGCCTTACGACCGGATCGATCTCGACGTACTGCCCTGTGTGCGGCGCGCGGTGCGCGGCGTGGAACACCGCGAGCACGTGCCTCGCCAGCCGCCCGCTTGCGCGGGGCTCGCGGCCTTCGCGGACCGCTTGCACCATGTCGCGCACGCCGAGCCCACGTGAGTTGTCGGCGAACGGCCGCGTGATCGGCACTTCGCTCCAGTCGGCGTCGCCTTTGGTTCGTACGATCACTGGCCCGCCGAAGCCGTTGGGATCGGGCACGCGGAGCGTGCCTTCACTGCCGTAGATTTCTATGTGGGGCAGAGTGTGGAACTGCACGTCGAAGCTCGTCGTGAGCTGGCCGACGGCCCCGCCGGCGAACTCCATCACGGTGACGAGGTGCGTGGGCACATCGACCTCGAAGGCTTGTCCGCGCTTCGGTTCGCTGCCAATCGTTCGCGTCGCGAACGACTTCTTGCTCGCCCCGCACACGCGCTTGATCGGCCCGAGCAGAGTGATGAGAGCGGACACGTAGTACGGCCCCATGTCGAACAGCGGCCCTCCGCCCTTCTTGTAATAGAACTCCGGGTCTGGGTGCCAGCCCTCGTGGCCGGGACACATCATGAAGGCCTGGCACGAGAGCGGCTCGCCGATCGCTCCCTCGTCGATCAGAGCGCGGCAGGTCTGGACGCCCGCGCCGAGCACCGTGTCCGGCGCGCACCCGAGCTTGAGCGCTTTCGAATCGGCCAGCGCGAGTAGCTCGTCCGCCTCAGCCACGTCGATCGTGAGCGGCTTTTCGTTGTACACGTGCTTGCCGGCTTGCAGGGCGAGCAGGGCGATCTCGTGGTGCGACCCGGGAGTCGTGAGGTTGAGCACGAGCTCGATTTCTGGATCGGAGAGGATGCCCTCGAGGTCGGTCGTTTTGGGAACGCCGAACTCTTTCGTCCTTGCTTCAGCGCGCGTAGGGTCGAGATCGGCCACAGCGACGACGCGCGTCTCGGCAAAGGCGCCCAGGTTCCGGAGGTAGATCGGCGCGATGTTGCCGCACCCGACCACACCGACGCCCATTGGATCCATCGGTCTGATTCTGGCGGACGCGACGTGAGCTTTGGCCCTTTGGGCCAGCGGTGGGGCCCCATAATCGCGGGACGTTGCCGAAGCTGTACAAGATCCTGGGAGTCGATCCTCGGGCGACCCTCGAGCAAGTGCGCAAGGCGTACCGCAAGCTCGCTCGCGAGTACCACCCGGACGTCAACCCGGACCCCAAGGCTCACGACCGCATGGCGCAGATCAACGAGGCGTTCGAGGTGTTAGGCGACCCGGTGCGTCGGGGCGCGTACGACACCAGCATCGGCCAGACCCCTCGCAACGAGCCCAGCGCGGATGGCACAGTCCGCCGGCCGGAAGTGGTCGAGGCGACGCTGCTGTTCCGCCACCGGGTGCACAAGACCCCGGTGTACGGAGCGAGCTTCACCCCTCGGCAGGGGCGGCTCGTATCCAGTTCGTTCGACAACGAGGTCGCGTGGTGGAGCCCGGACCTAGGCGGCCCGGAGCGGCGCATCGTGCTTGAGGGCGGGGTGGTCAGCACAGTCCGCGCGGTCGACGAGCACACGTTGTTAGCAGCGGGAAGCTCCGAGCAGACGATGTCGTGTTGGACCTTGCGCGACGGCGCGACTGCGAGCTCTTGGCGCTCGACGCCGAGGGCGTGGGTCGCCACGATGTCTGTCTCACCAAATGGTCAAGCCGTTGCGATCGGCTCTGTCGACAACGTGCTGCGCGTGTTGCGCACTGACCGGGGACAGAAGCTGTTCGAGGGCTCTTCGCACCGCGAAGCGGTCACGGCGGTCGCGTGGTCGGCAGACTCCCACACGGTCGCATCGGGCAGCGCGGACGCCTCGGTTAAGCTCTGGAACGCAAGGAACGGCAAGGAGCTCCACACGGTCCAAGAGGTGCGCTCGACCGTCACCTCGATGGCGTTCAGCCCGAACGGCCGATGGCTCGCCGTGGCGGCTGTCGATCTCTCGATCCGCATTTTCGACCTGAAGACCCACGGGCTCAAACAGAAGCTCTTTGGGCACAACAAGCCGGTGGAGGCGCTCGCGTTCCACCCCCCCAACTGGCTCCTGGCGAGCGCGAGCCGGGACGGCACGGTCGGCCTGTGGAGCATCCAGACGGGCATCGGCCACGGGCAGCTGCAGGCCTCGCACCAGGCGCTCTCGTGTTTGGCCTTCAATCCGAAGGGGGACACTCTAGTCGCTGGCGGGCTGGACAAGGTGCTGAGGGTGTGGTCGCTTCGCTTGCCGAAGCGGGGGTAGAGCAGAGAGCGGAGAGCGGAGAGCCGAGAGCAGAGTACGGCCTCTCCCCTATGAACTCTAGTTGTTCGAGACCCACTCAGTCAGCATTCCTGGTGTGACGCGGTACGGGCCGGAGGTGTGGACCTCGATGATCTGTTGTTGCAGGAGCGGAACGATCTCGGCCATCCGTTCGATCGTGTCGGTGGTCTCCAGCAGCCGCTGCTTGTCGAGGTTCTCGATCTTGAGCAGGTTCGCGACCACGAACGAGAGGGCGGTCGGCTCGCTGGGAAGGTTGATCTGCTGGACCTTGAAGTCGTAGTGCCGCAGCTCGATGCGGATGTACTCTTCCACGCACTCCTTCAACCGAAAGGTCAGGGCGTTCGCGCGGGGGGTGTCCTCGACCTCCATCTCGACGATCGGCTCGACGTACCCGACGAGGAACGGCTTGGAGTCCTCGTCGAACTTCCTGATCCTGAACCTGCGCTGCCCCTGGACCCTCACGTCCATGTTGCCGTCGTCCAGGGTCTGCATTCCCGCGATCCTCACAGCGGTGCCGACCAGGTATGGCTCGAGGTCGTCTGATCCGGGGCGGGTGAGGACGACACCGAAGCACGCGTCGTTCTCCACGCAGTATCTGACCAGTTCGCGGTACCGGGGCTCGAAGATGTGGAGCTGCACCTGTGCGTAAGGGAAAAGCACGGTGTTCAGAGGGAAGAGCGGCAACTCTTCGAGCGCGTCCGCCATGCCCGAATTATATACGGTAAGTCGCGCAAATGGGCGGGCGGGGAGCCGGGGATGTACCCAAGGCGTCAGGCTCAAGGGAACGCTGGAAAGGTATTCTGGAGTCTGTTTTCTTAGATGCGGCTGATGCCGCCCGGATGGACCAACGGATGACTTTGCAATCGGCAGACGGCGGCGACAAAAGCGCATTCTTGACGCAGGAGCTTGAACGGCTCCACCAGCTGATTGAAGAGCTCCAGCATCAGAACCAGCAGCTGAGACAAGAGGCGCGGGACGATGGGCCGCAGATCGAGGCGACCACCCCCGACTCTGGCATCGAGGACGCTCCGATCCAAGAGGGCGACGTCACCCTCCGCAGGCTGGTCCAGCGCATCGCGATGATCCTCCAGGCCGAGAAGATCGTGATCATGTTCTATGACCGCGAGTCCGGCGACCTGGTCGGCATCCCTCCGGCGTACGGCGTGGACGAGGAACGGCTCCAGCTCTTCAAGGTGCGTGCCGCACAGGGCATCTCCGGGCTCGTGTTCCGCGAGGGCGAGCCGCAGATCTTCCACAACGCGCCGAGCGACCCTCGGACGAAGAAGGACCTTGTGTCGCTGCTCCACGTCGACAACGGGATCACGGTCCCGCTTGTCATCGAAAAACGCGACGAGGAGAACCGCGTCATCGAGCGGACGAAGATCGGCGTGCTCCACGCGTTCAACAAGCGGCACGGCGAGGACTTCAACGACGAGGACGTGCGGCTGCTCGAGCGCATGGCCCGCAACGTCGGCTCGATCATAGCCAACCTCCAGCTTTACAAAGAGGTCGTCGAAGAGCGCGAAGAGCTGCTGCAAACGTTCGAGTCCCTCGCCTCGGGCCTGATCCTGGTCTCGCCCGAAAAGCGCGTCAGCCAGATCAACGCCAGTGCTCGCGGCATCTTCTCACTAGGCCCTGAAGTGATCGGAAAGCAGGTCGGCGAACACATCAAGGAGGAGACGCTGCTCCAGTTTTTCACCGCGGGGCTCGACGGGCAGGAGCCCGCTCCGATCGAGTATGTGACGGCGATCGGCGGGATCGAGCGCATTTTTCTCGTGCAGGGCGCGGGAGTCCAGAACGAGGAGGGCCGCACGCTCGGCTACGTCGTCATCCTGAACGACATCACGGACCAGAAGAACCTCGACCGCATGAAGAGCAGCTTCGTCGCGATGGCCTCGCACGAGCTTCGCACGCCGCTGACCGCGATCAAGGGGTTCGTCAGCACGCTGCTGATGGACGACGGCTTCGAGCTCGAGGAGCGCCGCGAGTTCTATCAGATCATCGACCACGAGTGCGACCGCCTGACCAGGCTCATCAACGACCTGCTCAACACGGCTAGGATCGAGGCCAACGAGAGCCTGCGGCCGACTTACGGTATGGTCAGCGCCGAGGAGCTCGTCGAGAAGGCGGTCATCATCCAGAAACAGGCTTCGGTGCGACACAACGTCTTCGCCAAGATCGAAGGCGAGCTTCCCGAGATCGTGGGCGACGAGGACAAGCTCGACCAGATCCTCACCAACCTGCTCAACAACGCCATCAAGTACTCGCCGGCTGGCGGCGACGTCATTGTCCACGCCAAGGTCGTGGACGACTACGTGCTGTTCGGCGTCGAGGACCAGGGTATGGGGATCCCCGCCGACCACTTGAGCAAGATCTTCGAGAAGTTCCACCGCGTGCACAACGAGGACAACCGCAAGATCTACGGAACGGGCCTGGGCCTGTTCCTCGTCAAGCACCTCGTCGAGCAGGTCCACATGGGACAGATATGGGCGGATTCGGAGGTCGGCAAGGGTTCAACCTTCTGGTTCAAGATCCCGATCAAGCTCGACATGGAAAAGGCGATGGAGCTGAACCAATAGGCGCCCTGCAGGCGCTCGTGTTCGACTTCGACGGCCTCATCGCCGACACCGAGACTCCCGAGTTCGAATCGTGGTGCGCCGAGTTCCGCGAGCACGGGGTCGAGCTCGACATCGAGGAGTGGATCAAGTGCGTGGGCGCGGGCCCTTCCGCGTGGGACGTGTTCGACCACTTGGAAGCACTGCTCGGAGCACCATACGACCGCGCGGCCGTCTCGTCTCGAAGGCGTGAGCGGTTCGTTGCACTGACCAAGGAGATGGAAGTGATGCCGGGCGTCCGCGAGTTGCTTGTCGAAGCGCGCTCGGAAGGCGTGCCGTGCGCGATCGCTTCGAGCTCGGAGGGAGGCTGGGTCAACGGTTACCTTTCACGATTTGGGCTGGTCGATGCGTTCCAAACGGTCGTCACGCGCGACATGGTCGCGAACCCCAAGCCTGCACCTGACCTGTATCTGGAGGCGTGTCTGCGTCTGGGCACGGAAGTGGACTGCGTCGTTGCGCTGGAGGACTCGGTGAACGGCGTTACCTCCGCACGCTCAGCGGGACTCTATTGCATTGCCGTGCCGAACCAGATCACGTCGAGGTTCGACCTGAGCCACGCCGACCATAGAGTCGATTCTTTGTCGCTCGTGCAGTTGAGAACGGTCAGGGAACTGCTCTCTACCTGACCTTTCCGAGCTCGGTCTTG
Organism: Fimbriimonadaceae bacterium; assembly: GCA_025451715.1. Taxonomy (GTDB): domain Bacteria; phylum Armatimonadota; class Fimbriimonadia; order Fimbriimonadales; family Fimbriimonadaceae; genus JADFMN01. Next base: position 6,894 of record JANWJY010000126.1, read on the forward strand.
AGCACGTTGATCGAGTCGATGTTCTCCGGGTCGACACCGTTCAGCGCTGCCATGTAGAGCGAGACAAAGTCGCCGTAGAGCGCCAACGTCAGCATCTTTTCGAGAAGCGTGCTCCCGACCGCCCGCACATGGTGGAAGCTGGCGACACCCTTCACGAGTGAGGCGGTGACCTCTGCGCGCTTCTTCATCTTCGCGCTCTCCGTGCCGTCTTCGAGCACGACGCCCGCCCACTCCTTCACACCCTGCCCGCCCGCTCCGACCCACCCCAGGATCTCGTTGTGGCACAGCTCCGGGAAGGCGTTTGCGAAACACATCACCTTCGCGTTTTCATTGATCTGCCCCGTCCAGCGATTGGCGACCGCCGCCTGCCACGAGCCCAGGCCGTAGAGCACCGCGAGCTTGCCGTGGAGCGCCTCAGCGAGCTGCTTGGCCCCATTGTCCGACGCTGAGACGGTCCACTCCTGAACACACTTTTCGAGCAGCGCGAAAGTGTCTTCGTAGCGCGGGGTCGGGATCAGGCTGAGCTTTGCGCAGGCGTACGCGACGGGCACGAACATAAAGCCGAGCGCGGTGCGCGGTGGCTGGCCGCCGGGGATCGTGATGAGCGTGTCGCCGTTCCGCTGCGCGGTTTCTGCAAGCTTGCCGCCCGTCGTGACCGCAACGACCTTCGCGCTCCTCTCCTTGGCGTCCGTGTAAGCCGCGAGAGTCTCTTCGGTGTTGCCGGAGTAGCTCGCGGCGAACACGAGCGTCTGCGAGTCGACGAACGCGGGCAGGGAGTAGTCGCGGTTGACGAAGAACGGGCATGCTCCCCCTTCCTCGAACAGGGCCCGGACAAAGTCGCCGCCCGCCGCGGACCCGCCCAGACCAGTCAAGACGACGCACGAAGGGGTCGCTCGAAGGATAGGGAGCGGCACACCTTGCGCGATCACGAGCGCCCGACGGCACTGGTCAGGGAACTCTTCGGTCAGCCGGAACATCCCCGAGGGGTCCAGCCGCTCGACGTACGAACGGTCGTCGAGCGGGTGCATCCCTTACTCGTCCGCGAACGGGTCGTACTCGTCGTCGCCAGCGGCCACCGCGACCGGTTCTTGGCGCGAACCGCCACCGGCGTCGTCCTTGGCCCTGTCGAGCCCCTGGACGCGGTCGGCGATGATCTCGACGACGTTGCGCTCCTGCCCGTCCTGGGTCGTGTACTTGCGCTGTTGCAAGCGACCGTCGACGGCGATCAGCCGGCCCTTGGTGAGATACTTGGCGACGAAGTCCGCCGTACTGCCCCACGCGGAGACGTTGAAGAAGTTGGTGTGCTCCTTGTTGAACGGGTCGTCCACGGCGAGGCCGAAGTTGACGACCTGCTTGCCCGTGGTTGTATTGCGCAGCTCGGGGTCGCGCGTCAGGCGGCCCACGAGGACGACTCTGTTGATGCTCACGTTATGACTCCTTGGCGTAGATCCGGTGACGGATCACGTCGTCGCTGATTCGCATGAGGCGGCTGAGCTCCTTGGGGATCTGTGAGCCACACTCGAAGTCCATCAGGACGTAGTTGCCGTCAGTATGACCCGCGATGGGATACGCGAGTTTGCGCTTTTCCCACTTTCCTGCGGACTCCACCTTGCCGCCCTGCTTCTCGACGACCTCTTTGAAGTGGTCGGAGATCTTTTGGACGGCCTCGTCCGTGTGGGACGGGTCGACGATATAGAACGCTTCGTACTTTCGGTTTTCCATTGGCTCCCTCTGGGCTGTTCTGGCCCTGGCCGCGGCCGGGGCAGAGAGCTAGATAGCGGACTCGGAGGATACCAGAGGCGGGGCGGCGGGACGGGACGGCGGGCGTCGGCGGGTGACGGTGTGACGCTTGGGGTTCGGCTGGCGCCAGCGAGTAGGAACCTATGGGCTCTCTATCCTGCGGTCTTCCTGCCGATCCCGCCGTCGCCCGCCGATTTCCCGCCGAAACCCTGGAACCCACTCCTTGCCTGGCCCCGTAATCTCACTCGAACCGAGTGTGTTCAGGACAAAGGCTCAACATGACGACCAACCGAAGCATCAAGACCGGCATGGCCACTTTGGCCCTCGTGGCGGCAGTCGCAATAGGCGGCGCTGCTCTCAGCCCGATTCTGGTCAAGGCCGAAGCCCAAGACAAGACGTTCTCCCACTCCTTCCGCATGGTGCGTGCGGACCAGGTGCTCTCCTGGATGGGCAAGCAGGGCATCGAAGTGCAGGTCCAGCAGAGCGATCTGCCGAACAGGCTGTTGACGTTCGCATTCGACGGCATGGGGCAGGACGAGTTGGTCAAGACGTTTGGAAGCATGGTCGGCATGCGCGCGGAGAAGCGGGGCGACGTGTACTCGCTCCTGAAGGGCGTGGGCGGCGACGGACAGTCCGAGCCCCTCGGCTCCGAAGACACTAGGGGCCCCATGGATTGTCAGGAGCGCGGCATCATCGGAATGGGTTTCGCGTGTCCCGAGGGACTCGAGTTCATGCCCGGAGAGCTTGAAATGATCGAGCTTGAGTTGGATGAATTGGGCCAAGACTTCGACTTCGACTTCGACTTTGAGATGCCCGAGCTAGCGCAGGATCCAGGCGCTCTCGTCGAGGAGATCATGAAGGCGCTCGAAGAGGCCGGCGCGTTCTCGGGCAAGAAGATGACCGAATCCGAGAAGCAGGCGCTCAAGGAGCGGCTCCACGAACGGCTCAGCAAGGCGCATGGCCGACACCTGTTCATGGGCCCCGAGGGGTTCCAGTTCAAGATGCTCGAGCCGGGCCAGTTTTACAAGTTCGACCCTGAGCACATGAAGGGCCTGAACGAGCAGCAACGCAAGGAGATCGAAGAGGCGCACAAGGCCATGCAGAAGGCGATGGAAGAGGCCCACAGGGCCGGGGCCTTCAAGTTGGACAGAGCCGAGTTCGAGAAGATGCAGGAGGAGATGCAGAAGCTGCACAAGGAAGGCGCGTTCAAGTTCACTCCCGAGCAGATTGAGAAGATGAAGGCTGAGGGCTTCTACAAGGTCGACAAGGCCGAGCTCGAGAGGATGCAGAAGGAGATGGGGAAGCTGCACAAAGAGGGCGCGTTCAAGTTCACTCCTGAGCAGATCGAGAAGATGAAGGCCGAGGGCCACTTCTTCGACCAAGAAGCCTTCAAGAAGCACATGGAGGAGATGCACAAGCATCTCGGCGAGAACCTGAAGGTGATGCAGCTCAAGCTGGAGAACCTCAAGAAGTTCATGTCCAGCCTGACACCCGCGCAGAAGGAGCTCGCCAAGAAGCAGGGCCACCTCCGGCCGGAAGACTTGACGAAGGAGCAGCGCGACCTGCTCGGAATCGATGGCAAGGGCGACGTCGACTTTACGTTCCAGAACAACGGCGAGAAGATCACGATCAAGGGCAAAGGGACCGGTCAGACGACCGGTACCGCTCGTAAAGGCGTGATCACGATCTAGAAGAAGTTAGCTACCTTTGAAATCCGAACATCCTCTAGGAGCGCCGGCAACGGCGCTCCTCTTTTGTTTGAGAGCGAGAGAAGAGAGCTGAGTGCAGAGTGCAGAGTGCAGAGTGCAGAGTGCAGAGTGCGGAGCTCTTCCAGTCCCCCTCCCGACACTGCACGCCTTCGATTGCTGAAACGTAACTGGTCGGGGGAGGTTAGGAGGGGGCAGCCGCAAACCAGAATCCAGCCGCCCTATTGCAGAGCCGTCCCGTTGACCCGCAGCCGGAACTCGTACCCCAGCATGTTGGCCGCGCGTCGGCACATGACCATGCGGGTCAGGAAGATCTCGAAGTACTCCATCACCGAGGCGAAGGAGGTGTCGATCTCGAGGGTGAGTTCGATCTCCTTCTTGGCCGGATCCATCTCGACACGGCTCTTCTGAACGGCGTAGTTCACCCTGTCGTGGATGTCGAACGTTTCGAGCACCGGGTTCTGTACGCGAGAAAAGTGAACGTCGCTCTTGTCTGCGAGGATCAGCGCCGCGGACATGTAGCTGATCGGCGTGCCTGCCAGTTCCTCGTGGTTTCCGATCGCGCCGAGAATGGGTGAGATCTCGCTCGCGGCCATGCCCATCTCGTCCAGCAGTGTAAAGGCGATGTTCGCTCCAGTCATGGGGTGGTCGATCCGGTTGATCACGTTGCCGATGTCGTGCAGGTAGCCCGCGATCATGCCCAACTCGATTTCGCGCTGCGGCATCTCGAGCTTGTCCATGATGTAGCGCGTGATGCTGCTGACGATCCCGACGTGCCTGTGCCCGTGCTCGGTGTAGCCCATGGCGAGCATCACGTCGTTGGCGCCGTCGATCAGCGACATCGCCTTGGTGTTCGCCTTGACGTCTTTGAGCAGGATCGGCTTGGACTCGCTCTTGTTCATCCGGTCAGAGTATAGGTCAGGGCTGGACGTACAGGCTGACTTTGCCAGCCTCGACCTGGTCGAGCCAGTAGGTGAGTCCCATCTCGCCGTCGTAAGCCTGGATTCTGGGTAGGGCGTAGAGGTCGCGCTTCGGGTCGTTCGGTGAGGGTGCAGGGTTTGCCCCAACGAGGAGCGCGGCCTGGTGCTTGTACGTCTTTCCCTGCCACTCGAACGACTTAAGCAGCGCCCGGTTCTTTGGGCGCATACCGAACGGCAGGCACATCACTCTCGGGTTCGCCACGCCGAGGTTGCGGAGGTAGTCCTGCATTCCGCCCAGTTCCTTCTTCACCTCTTCTTCAGCGATCCGGCCGAGGTATGCGTGCGTCATCGAGTGCGAGTCCACCTCGCACCCCCAGTCGAGGAGCTGCTTCACCTTCTTCGGGCCATCTTTCACGAACGGCCCGTTCGCGTTGACGTAGAAGCTCCCTTTGA
>JANWJY010000127.1 GCA_025451715.1 Fimbriimonadaceae bacterium
AGCAGCCCCAGATCGCCCCGCAGAAAAAGGTGACGCTGCCGAACGGCGTCGCGCTCTACGCTGAGCGAATGGAGAAGGCGAACGGGTTCAGCTTGAGCTTTTTCGCCAGCACGCTCGGCGAGCCTGAGAAAGATGGGCAGCGCGGATATCGACACCTCATCGAGCACATCGTCGCAAAGGGAAGGAAGAAAGACATCGACGCGCGGCTCGAAGTGCGAGGGCTATACCTCACCGCCGACACGCTGCAGGACGGAATCAGGTTTGAGATCGAGGGCGCGTCGGACCAGCTGCCGACCGCGATCGCGGCACTCACGGAGCTGCTGGAGTTCTCGCAGCTCACACAAGAGGAGATCGACAAGGAGGTTGCGATCGTCAACGAAGAGACCGGCGTGCGCACCTACGGCTCGCGACTTTTCGCCGCACTCTTCGACACCGGTTTCGGGACGCCTGACCTGGCAGGCAGCCTTTCAGACTTTGCGAAGGCCACGCCCGAAACGTTGCGAGCAGTCTATCAATCCAACTTCGCGCCCGACCGTCTTGCAGTTGCCGTGGTCGGCGACATCGATCCGACGAAGGCGGTCGAGCTGCTCACGAACGTGTTCGGCGGACTTCAGTCGTCTGCGCGCTCGGTGAAACGGAACCGCACGCTCGTGTCTCCACTCAAAGAAGGTTTTGTGCAGGACTCACCGGGGTGCGGGCGCGGAGTCCCCGTCGGCTCGCTCTCGCACCCCGACACCCTCTCGGTGCTTGCCGCGGCTTTCGCGATCGCTTCGGAAGTCAACGGCGCACAGGTCATGTACTCGCCCACGCCCATCGGAGGGCTGGTCGCGATCGTGCACCCATCGCGCACCGGGCTCGACGACGTCGACCGGTTGGTCGCGGCGGAGGCGAACCGCCTGTTCCGCAACGGGCGCGTGAGCGTGCGGCTCTGGGCCGAGACCGCGGACCAGCGCACCCGCGAAAAGGCGCGCATCTACGGACAGATGCTTTTGCTCGAGAACTACTTTAGGATGGAGGACCTCGTTCTGCGCGCGGGCGAGGTCTCGCAGGCGAGCTTTGTCAGCGGTCTGCAGAAGTTTTACTCACGAAGTTGCGTGCGCGTGGGGGGTGTGCGTTGATCGCTGCGATCGCGCTGCTCGCGACGGCGAACGCTCCGGTGCGCGTGCTGGAGATGTTGGAAGACAGCCCGTACGTTGTCGTGCAGACGTACATAAAAGCTCCCGCGAAGATGGGAGAGCGGGAGACCGCCGCGTGGCAGGTGCTCGGGCGCGTGCTGCTCGAGGGCACGATCGAGTACACGCCGCAGACGTTGCGCGACTACGGTTCGCAGGCGGGCATCGCGCCGAGCGTCACGGTGATGCCCGACTTCATGCGACTGCAGATCGTCCTGCCGAAGAGCGGGCTCTCGCTCGCAGGCGACTTGACTTTCGCGATCCTCACTCGTCCTGCATTGCGAGAGGAGGACATCGCGAAGGCGATCGTCGCGCTGAGCGGCGAAGAGAGGACGCCGTGGGTGACTGCGATGTCGGGCGTCGACCTGCGGTACGACCGCCTGCGACAGGGCGACGTGCGGCAAGTCTGGACCCGCGCTGTGCGGCCGGAGAACATGAACTTCGTGGTCGGTGGAGGGATTGACTCCGGGGCGGGGAAGCAGGAGCTGGAGACGCGGTTTGAAAGGTGGACGGCGCCGCGCGACCCTGGCCCGCTCCGCGCGGACGGCATGGCCATGCCGAGGATAGCGTATCTCGGGCCGGTGTCGACCTTCATCCTCGGAGGAAGGACGATGACGCCCGCGAGCACCGCGAGCGCGGCGAAGCTCGTGGCGGTCTTTGCGCTCGGTGTCGGAAAGGAGAGCTCGATGCACAGGGTGTTGCGCGAAGGGCGCGGGCTTTCTTATTTGCAGTCCGCCGTGCTGTGGCCAACGAGCACCGGCTGGACGCCTTACTTTACAATGGTCCGTCGGACGACGCCGGATGAGGGGAAGTACGCGGTCGAAATGCGCGACGCTCTCGCGAAGGACATCGAGGGCTGGAGCACGGCGACGCTGCAGCGCGCGCAGGCGATGACGGAATCGGCGTTCTCGCGCAACTTCTCGATCTCTCCGATCTGGCTCAGCCCGAGCGGTCCGATGACGACGACCCTCTCCGACCGTTGCGCGTGGCGGGGGTATTTGGAGATGGTCGGTTCCGGCGCGCTTCGCGAAGAGGTGATGGTCGGGGCGGTGAAGAACGTCGACCTGGACCAGCTCAAGGAGCAGGCGAAGCTGTTGTTGGAGGAGTGCAACGTCGGGTGGCTTCCGGGACGCCCGTAGAACTACTGGATTGTTTCTACGATCGCTCTCGGGACAAGTACCATTGAGGCGTCATGCGTCGTTTCTTTCTTGCTTTCGTGGGGCTGTTCGTTCTTCTGTTGAGTGGCTGCGGCGGCATCAAAGGGGATTACGGAACCCTGTCCCTGGAGTTGGTCGACGCACCCGCGAACGTGTCTTCGTTCAAGGTTCTTGTGGAGCGCGTGGACGTCGAGATCGGCGGAAACTGGGAGGCAGTCGTGTTCCCGGACCGCGAGTTCGAACTGATGGATCTGTTGTTCGAGCCGGATTCGCTCGGTGTCGCGGGTCTCTCGGACGGTTCGTACACCGCCGTTCGGATCGTGATCCGCAGCGCGACGGTCGTGGACGCGAACGGGACGCACTCGGTTTCGATTCCCGAAGCGATCATGGAGGACGGCCTGGAAGTGCCGGTGCTGTTCGACATGGAGTCGGCCGTGATGACGACCCTGCTGATGGACTTCAACGCCGCGCGGTCGCTGAAGATCAACCCGGACGGCTCTTATTCGCTGGACCCGGTGATCCCGGTGGTCGTGAAGAGCGAGGCGGGCACCGTGGGCGGGTTTGTCAGGCCGGGCACGGACGTCGAGGCCGTGTACGTGAGCGGTCCGAACTATGTCGCAGGGACGAGCGTGAACACGGGCCGCTCGCAAGAGGACGGAGCGTTCCGCGTTTGGGCACTGCTCCCTGGCGAATACCGTTTGGAGCTGACTCACCGCGACCCCTTGACGGGGCACGTCTCGAGCGGGACCGTGACCGGAGTGATCGTGTCGGCGGGGTCGGACACTCAGCTCGGCCTTGTCAATCTGAACTGACGAAGTCGGGGTGCTTCTTGCACAGCGGCAAGAAGTCGCAGTGCGGGCACAGCTCCTTTGCGACCGGGACCATGCCTGCGAAGTCCCGGTGCAAGATCTCTTCGCCAAGAACGACGAGGTCGTTCTTGAACGAGTCGAGGTCTTTGGGGACGAACGGGAACGTCGCCTTCGTGTTCGACCTGAGTGCGAAGATCGATGCGCTGAGGTTCGCGTCGGGATGCTTTTCTTGCAGCAGCAGCGCGTAGCAGTTCATCGCGAGGTCGGTGGCGACGTCCTCCGCTGCGACAGTCTGTCGGCCGGACTTGTAGTCGACGATCTCGATCGTCCCGTCCTTGTGCTGGTCGACCCGGTCGACGCGGCCGAGCAGGACGAACGGCCCGAGGTCGCGCCGAAGCGTCTTCTCGATGTAGATCGTCTCTGCGGTGACGGGCTGTGCACGGAAAGTTTCGATGTAGCTCTCGACGATCGCCTTTCCTTCGGCCATCGCCTGCATCATCTCTTCTTGGCTGGTGTAGCCGGCGTCGATCCAGCTCTCTTCGAGCGCGGCGACCGCTTCGAGGGTCGTGGTGACCCCTTTCTCGCCGGAGTCGTGGAACCGCTGGAGAACACCGTGAAGGGTAGAGCCAAAGCTGTAGTAGCTCTTGGACCGCAGGTACCACTTGCCCCGGTCGTCGACGTACGTCCATTTGTACTTGTCGGGACAGGCGAGGTACGTGGTGATCTTTGATGGGCTCAGGGTCGGCTTGCGGGGCACAAGCGGAGTATGAAGGATATCGAGGGCGTGCCAGAATCCAATTGATGTTTGCGCTCCTTTTCGCAGTTGTTGTTCAGACGGCGCCGGAGCCGGCGGTGTTTCCGCGGCCGGAGCGGATGGACGTGCTGGGCGGCGCGCCGTTCGAGTTCCGCGTCGGGACGACGGTGTTGACGCGTGAGTCGAGCCCGGCGCTGCACCATCTGACCGACATGATGCAATCAATCATTGGGGATGTCGAAATCGTGCGGTCTGCAGACGGCCTTGCTGGAAAGCGGGTCGTGACCGTGCAGAAGAGCGCCGACCTTCCTTCGGAAGGGTATCGGCTGTTCGCGCAGGGGAACGAGATGGTGATTAGCTTCGGCGGCGACGCGGGGCTGTTCTACGCCGTTCAGACTATTCGGCAGTTGCTACCAGACTACATTGACCTCCAGGGATTTCGTGGAGGAGATCCGGAGTGGGTCGTTCCGGCAGTGCGGATTGCGGACAAACCGCGGTTTTCGTGGCGCGGGATGCACTTGGACGTGAGCCGTCACTTTTTCGACGTTCAATTCATCAAGCGGTACATCGACTACATCGCGATGAACAAGATGAACGTGTTCCACTGGCACCTGATCGACGACGGCGGGTGGAGGATGGAGTCGAAGAACTACCCACTGCTGACGACTATCGGGGGGTGGCGCGCGGGCGGGCCGGGTCAGTGGAGCTACACGGACATCCGCATGTTGTTCGACCCACGTGAGAAGCCGCGCTATGGCGGCTTTTACACTCAGGACGAGATTAGGGAGGTGGTGAAGTACGCGGAGGAGCGTTTTGTGACGGTGGTTCCGGAGATCGAGCTGCCAGGACACACGACGCCATCGATCGTTGTGCATCCGGACCTTGGGTGCGACGGAGTCGCGCCGCCGAGCGAGAGAGGGCGGACGAACTCGAACGTTTATTGCGCGGGGAAGGAGGGGACGTTCCAGTTCTTGGAAGACGTGCTTGACGAGACGATGGACTTATTCCCGTCGAAGTGGATCCACATCGGTGGCGACGAGGTGAACAAGTCGTTCTGGAGCAACTGTCCACGTTGCAAGAAGAGGATGTCGGACGAGGGGCTGAAGAACGTCGACGAGCTTCAGAGCTACTTCATCAAGCGGATCGAGAAAATGTTGGTCGCTCGTCAAAGGCGCTTGGTCGGGTGGGACGAGATTCTAGAGGGCGGGCTCGCGCCGGAGGCGACGGTGATGTCTTGGCGGGGCATCGAGGGCGGGATTGCGGCTGCGAAGGCTGGGCACGACGTGGTGATGTCGCCGACTTCGCACTGTTACTTCGACTACTCGTACGCTCAGACGTCGACGGAGAAGGTTTACGGTTGGGAGCCGGTGCCATCGGAGCTGAGTGCCGAGGAGGGGAGGCACGTGCTGGGCGGGCAGGCGAACGTTTGGACGGAGTACATCGCGACGGAAGAGCGCTGCGAGTACATGATCTTCCCGCGGATGCTCGCGACGGCGGAGGTCTTGTGGACTCCTGTCGTGCGGCGCGACTGGACGAGCTTCTCTTCGCGCTTGATGCGCTACTTCGGGCGGCTTGACGCGATGGGCGTCAACTATCAGATCCCTGCGCCGGACGTCGAGTTCAATGCGTCCGTGTTCCTGACCCGTGAGACGGTCAACGTGGTTGCGCCGGCGGGATCGCCGTTCACGCTTCGTTACACGACGAACGGCGAGAACCCGACCGCCGTCTCGGAAGAGTTTAAAGGACCCATGACGATCGACCGCCCTCGCATGTTCAAGTTAGCGCTCGTTTCGGCGGGCGGCAAGGTGGGCGATGTTGCGACGGTGGACTGCTTCAAGTCTGTTTCGGTGCCTGAGGCGGCCCTTGTGCCCGGACTGCGCTTCTCGGTCTACGAGGGCAAGTGGGACAAGATGCCGTTCTATGCCGTCATGCAGGATGTCAAGAGCGGGATCGCTTCTGACTTCGACCTGGGGGTGCGCACCCGCGACGACGAGTTCGCGATATCGTTCAAGGCGTTCATTCGTGTGACCGTTGACGGCATCTATCGGTTCC
>JANWJY010000128.1 GCA_025451715.1 Fimbriimonadaceae bacterium
CAAGATCATAAGGCAGGAGCTCGGAATCGACGACCAGGAACCGGAGGACATGAGGCTGCTCTTCAGCGCTAAGTATCACGGTAGCCGATACTCGTTCGGCTATCCCGCGTGCCCGAACCTCGAAGACCAAAAGCTTCTCATGGACCTCTTGCAACCGCAGGACATCGGCATAGAGCTGACCGAGGAGTGGATGCTCGACCCAGAACAGTCCACCTCAGCGATCATCGTCCATCATCCCCAGGCCCGGTATTTCAACGTGCGCTAGTCTGACATCTGGGCTTTTGCTCGCCGATAATGTCCATAGACCAGCCTCATGAAGATCCCGATCTATGACCGAATTGGAGGCAGCGCAGGCGTTCAAGCGGTCGTCGAGGCACTGTATGCTCGGATGCTCCAAGACCCGGAGATGGCAGTTTTCTTTGAAGGCGTCGACTTGATACAGATGAAGCGCAAACAGCGCCTGTTCATGTCGCAACTGATGGGAGGGCCCGCCTTGGCAGACACGCCGGACCTGACGGCAGCCCACTCTCACGCCGTGCACAGACAAGGGCTCCAAGACGCGCACTATGACAAGCTGGTCGAATACTTGCGATCTGCCCTCGAAGACCTCAACATCTCAACCCTCCTTGCCAACGAGGTCGTCGTCTTGATCGAGCGGCTACGAGGCGATGTGCTGGGCCGGGAACAGAGAAAGGCGGCTTAGGCCGCCTTTCAACTGAGCGAGCCAATCGTGGACTAGTGTCCGCCGCCCTTGCTGCCCGGAATCGGGCACGCTGCGATCCCGTTCTTTAGGCAGTACTGCTGGTGGTACTCCTCGGCCATCCAGAAAGTCGCCACCGGCACGATCGTCGTCGTGATCCTCTTGGAGCGCGACCGTTGCAGCTCTTCCATGCTCTTTGTCGCGGTTTCCCTCTGCTTTTCGTTATGGTAGAAAACCACGCTTCTATACTGGTCGCCCATGTCGGGGCCCTGCCCACCGACCTGGCAAGGATCGTGGACCTTCCAGAACACTTCGAGCAACTTCTCGTACGAGATGAGCTTCGGGTCGAACTCCACCCGCACAGCCTCGGCGTGGCCCGTGGCCATGTAGCAGACCTGCTTGTAAGTCGGGTTCTTCACGGTCCCGCCCGAAAAGCCGACTGCCGTCGCCGTCACACCTTCCACCTGACGGAAGTAGTCCTCGATCCCCCAGAAGCATCCAGCAGCGAAGGTCGCGATCTCTCGCCCCTTCCTGAGCGGCACAGTCTCGTCCGTGCCGTAAAGCGTCACACCCCCAGGCATCGTTCCTTTCAACATACGTATGTCCTTTTTCTGGCTAATAGTGCTGTTCTGCGAGTTGAACGCGAACACGGCCACCGCCAGGGCGGCCACGGCCGCGATTCCTACTGGACGAATCTGCCGTAACATAGGCCTTAAGTATACGGCAAGCCGTTTCCGTCACGCGTCCTGGGTCCTGTGGTCTTCGTGGCGGTACCCCTTGAGCTTGGAATTGGCCGCGTACAGCCCCGCCACAACCATGCTGGCGACCCCGCCGATCACCACTGAAGCCCGATCCCCGAACGCCTTGGCCATCACCCCTGCTTCCACGTCCCCGAGCTGGGGGCCCCCGACCTGGAACAGCACCGATACCCCGGCCATCCTCCCGCGCATCTCGTCCGGGGTCGCCAGAGTGCGGATCGTCTGTCGCATCACTGTGCTGACCATGTCGGCCGCGCCCGTGCAGGCCAGGAAGAACATCGCGAGCGGCAAAGAGGTGCTTACACCAAAGCACACCGTCGCCATGCCGTACACGCCGACCATCCCGATCACCAGCGCACCCTGCTTGTCGACCGTCGGCCGTACGGCGAGGAAGAGCGCGGCGAGCATCGCGCCGACTCCGGTCGAGGCCGCGAGGATGCCGTACCCGGTCGGGCCGATCTTGAGCACCGGTCCCGCGAACGCGGGGAACAGCGCGTCCGCCGTCGAGAAGAACGTCGCCCAAAAATCGAGGATCATCGTGTTGCGCACGATCGGCGCGCGCATCATGAACCGAAACCCGTCACCGATCTGAGTAAACCCCTCCCGAACGCTCGTCACCGCGGACACTGGAGCGGCCTGCGAGATCGGGCCCATGGCGAGCAGCACGATGATCAGCGTCGCGTTGAGCATCGCTGAGAACATGTAGGTCGCCTCCAGACCGAGCCCTGCGATCATGAAGCCGGTGATGACCGGCCCGATCACGTCGCTGAGCCTCCACGCGATCCCGTTGACGCTGAGCGCGTTAGGCAGGTCCTCTTCAGGCACCAGGTTCACCATGATCGCGGCGCGAGCCGGGCCGTCGAATGCTCGCGCGACAGACATCAGCGCGACGATCGTGTAGATCGTGGCCAGGCTCGCGTCGTCGCCGAACGTGACCCACCACAGCACCAACGTCAAGAGCGACATGACGACCCGCGTCCACACCATCAGGGTCTTGCGGTCCCAATGGTCCGCGGCCAGGCCCCCGATCAATGAGAACAACAGCAGCGGAACCATGCGCACGAGCCCGAGGAGCCCCACGTGCAACGAGCTGCCGCCCGTGACCTCGTACACTTGCCACGCCACCGCCCAGATCTGGATGCTCGACCCGGTGTTGCCGGCAAGTCGTCCAAGCGTGTAGTTGCGGAAGTCTGCGTGCCGCAAGGACGGCATATTGAGTGCCATGGATCAGCCTCGATTCTGGCACGGCGCCGCCCAGGGGAGGGCGAGCAGCCTGCCCCGGCTTGCCGGGGTCCCCGCGAACCGTCGTGAAGGACGTATCATTGAGTAACAGATGCGCGAAAGGCGAGCGACCAAGACCTGCGACGTAGGCGGCGTCAAGATGGGCAGCGGCCACCTGGTCGTCGTGCAGTCCATGGTCACCGAGGAGACGCGAAACGTCGAGGCCGTCGTCGAGCAGGTGATCGCCCTCCACAGGGCTGGCTGCGAGATCGTCCGCGTCACGACCCCGACCCTCGGCGAGGCGCAGTGCCTTGAAGAGATCGTTCGCAAGGTCGCGGAGCGCCACAGGCACGTCCCCATGACCGCCGACGTCCACCACCAGGGCACGGGGATCGCCGTCGAGGCCGCAAAGTACGTCGACGAGGTCCGCGTCAACCCCGGGCTGTTCGTGTTCCACAAGCACACGGGCAGGGAAGACTACTCGCCCGAGGAGCACGCCGAAGAGCTGGTCGCGATCGAGGAGAGCTTCCTGCCGGTCATCGAGGCGTGCAAGAGGCACGACCGCGCGATGCGTATCGGCGTCAATCACGGCTCGCTCTCGGAGAGGATGCTCGTCACCTACGGCGACACGCCTCAGGGGCTGGTCGAGAGCGCGCTGGAGTACGTACGCCTCTGCGTGAAGCACGGTTTTGAAAACCTGAACATCAGCGCGAAGGCGAGCCGCGTGCCTGTGATGATCGAGGCGAATCAATTGATGGCCGCGCAGCTCGACGCGCAAGGGCTGAACTTCCCGCTACACCTCGGTGTGACTGAAGCCGGAGACGGCGAATACGCGCGCGTCAAATCGACAGCAGGCATCGCGACCCTGCTCGCTGACGGCATCGGAGACACGATCAGGGTCTCGCTCGCCGAAGACCCGATCAATGAGATCCCCGTCTGCTACGAGATTCTGCAAGCACTGGGACTAAGAAAGACGCAGGTCGAGTACATCGCCTGCCCTTCGTGCGGCCGAACGAAGTTCAACCTCCCCACGGTGTTGCGAGAAGTGCGCGACGCGACCAAGCACCTAGTCGGTCTCGACCTCGCTGTGATGGGCTGTATCGTCAACGGCCCAGGCGAGATGGCCGGCGCGGACTATGGCTATGTCGGTGCCGCAGGCGGCAAGATCACGCTTTACCGAAAGAGGGAAGTGGTCAAGAACGGCATCCCGCAGGAGAACGGGGTGACGGAACTGATCGCGCTCCTGAAGTCCGACGGCGTTTGGGTCGAGCCGTCGGCCTCGGAAAAGCGTGAAGTTACGCCTTTGAAAACCAAGTAGCGCCTACTTCTTCGGACTCATACACCAGTTCGTCCCGAACGGGTCGCGCACGAACACCTCGCCTCCCGATTCGAACAGACGCTCGCAACCATTTCTCTCGAAGTGCGTCGCAACCGTGGCAACGTCGTCGACGTCGACCGCCATGCAATACGCCATGTCGTCAGCGCAAAGGTACAGCTTGAGCGGCCCGGCGATGATCTCCGTCCAGTCTGCCTTCTTGTCGCCGACCGAGAACCCCAGGACTTCGACATAGAACCTCTCGGCGGCATCGCGATCCTTCACGCCGATCGCGATGCAGTTTGTCATCTCTATCTTCATGCGCCGAGTATAACGGGAGCGGATGTCCTATCCGCACCCCAAGGGATACGTCTGCTACCAGGGCTCGCCGAAACTCTCCGGCAAGCTCGACGATCCAGCCTGGCAGAGTGCGCCTTGGACAGATTTCTTCGTCGACATCGAGGGCGACAAGAAGCCAAAGCCCACGTGGGACACGCGTGCGAAGATGCTCTGGGACCGGGAGTACTTCTACATCGGCGCAAAGTTGACGGAGCCGCACGTTTGGGCGACGCTCACCGAACACGACAGCGTGATCTTCCGCGACAACGACTTCGAGGTGTTCATCGACCCAGACGGCGACAACCACCAGTACTACGAATACGAGATCAACGCTCTAGGCACCGACTGGGACCTGCGGCTCGTCAAGCCCTACCGCGACGGCGGGCCGGCGCTCAACGAGTGGGAGATTCCTGGCCTCAAGAAAGCCGTCCACGTCGAGGGCACGATAAACAATCCAAGCGACGAAGACAAATGGTGGGGCGTCGAGATCGCGTTCCCGTGGAAGGTCTTGCAAGAGTTCTCGCAGGTCCCCGCTCCACCGCGCCCTGGCGACCAGTGGCGCGTCAACTTTTCGCGCGTGCAGTGGGACACCGGCGACGACGGAAAGAAGTTAGAAGGGAAGCCCGAGCACAACTGGGTGTGGTCGCCGCAGCACTTCGTCGACATGCACAAGCCCGAGTTCTGGGGGTACGTGCAGTTCTCGCACATGCCGCCAGGCACCGACGAGTTCCAAGCCGACGCGCTCTGGGGGGCACGCATGCGGCTCATGGACATCTATAACCGACAGAAGGCGCATTACGAGAAGAGCAAGAAGTGGGACTCCACCATCAGGGCCGATGCCGTTTCCATCTCAATGACCCCGGACGGCTGGGAAGCGCACACCGACGGCCTCTGCATCCGCCAGGATTCGCTTATCTGGCGCGACGATTGACCTCATCACCCCTCCATAGAGAGCGCGAATGACTTGCCAATAAACACAAGCGTCCCAATACAAATCGACACGCCTCGCCCGATCTCGACAGGGGTCATATCTCGATAGCCAGGGGTTGAGCGAAGCGACACCCCTGGATGACACGCCTCCATATGAGATGCACCCCGGAGGGGTGCCAGAATCCCCAAGTGCCATCTACCTACACTGAACTGCTCTACCACACGGTGTTCGCGTGTAAGTCGCGATCGCCCATGATCGACGAACCATGGAAAGAGGAGTTGCATAAGTACATCGTAGGGACCGCGAAGGGCCTTGGGGCGGTCGTCCTCGCCGTTGGCGGCACGAACGACCACGTCCACATTGTATTGAGGCTCAAAGCGAGCGCATGCCTTTCCGACTTCATGCGTGATCTCAAGAAAGCGACCTCCAGCTGGGCACAGACGAAGTCTGGGCGGTTCGCATGGCAAGAGGGCTACGCTGCGTTCACCGTCGGCCGAACTGAGAAGGACACGATCGTTGCCTATGTCCGCAACCAAGAAGAGCACCATCGCAATCGCACGTCTGCCGAAGAGCTGGAGCAGTTGTTGCGCGAACATGGCATTGAGTTCGATCCCCGGTACTTCGAATGATTCTGCGACCCCTCCGGGGTCGGATGCCATTGGGCCGCACCTACCAGGGGTGTCGCTGCGCTCAACCCCTGGCTACGGAGATGTGACCCCTAGCGGGGTCATGCGATCAATCCCCGCACCGCGTCCTCGATCATCCGCGTCGTCTCGCTCACCGTCTTTCGCGAATCAGCCTTGTACGCGTCATAGAACTGCGAGACATCGATCGGCTCGCCGACCGTCAGCACAGCCCGCCGCGGGCCGCGCGGCGGAGTGATCCCAAACAGCTCCTCCTCGATCCGTGAGATCACCTCGAGGAACCGCTCGTCAGTCGGGTGCTCGGCGACATACCTCGCCCCAGTCGCCAGAAAACGCCCCGCCCTCTCCAGATCCTTGTACAAGGGCACGGTCTCCTGGTGCCGGCGGCGCATCATCTGCTTCGTGAACTCCGACGCGTCCTCCGCGATCACCATCCGGTCCAGCGCGTTGATCACGACGCGGATGCGGTCGCCCAAGGGAAGCGAGGGATTGTCAGAAACCCCGACGGAGCCCGCTGCCCGCGCGACCCAAAGGTTCTTCATCCGCAGAATCCGGTCGTCCAACGTCTCGCCCTTTTCTGCGCGTACTCCGTACGCAGACTCGTATCCGACCACCACGCTCTCGCCGATGGTACGCAGCCGCTCATACACAGGCTTGCCCTCAGGGGGAACAAGCCCGATGTGCGATTCGAGCCGCACGATCGCGTCCAAGATCTCCCGGTCCATCGGTTTCATGTACCGATACCGG
>JANWJY010000129.1 GCA_025451715.1 Fimbriimonadaceae bacterium
GCGAACACTGACGACCTCGTGCTTGCGACGATCGAAGAGAACGTGTACCAGACGATCGAGCGCCTCTCGAACGAGTCGCACGAGCTGCGATTGGCGTTGCAGAACGGCACGACGACGGTCGTCGGCGCGGTGTACGACATGCACACGGGCGAAGTGCGGGTGCTCCCTCAGCGATGAAAAAACTCTGGGGCGGCGCACACCGGGAGCCCCTGAGCCCGAGCGCCGAGCACTACGGAAACTCGCTCGAGAGCGACCTCGTGTTCTGGCTCGAAGACGTGCACGGCTCGATCGCGCATGCGATGATGCTCGGCGAGACGGGGATTATCACGAAGAAGGAGTCGGCTCTGCTCGTCAAGGGACTGAAGCAGATCGTTGCCGAAGGTCCAGGGAAGCTCCCGACCGACGCAGAGGACATCCACACCGCCGTCGAGATGCGCCTCAAGAAGATCGTCGGGGAGGTCGCTGGCAAGCTCCACACTGCGCGGAGCCGCAATGACCAGGTCGCGACTGACACCCGCTTCTATCTCGACGGCCAGCTGCGGCTGTTAGAAGGGTTCGTCAAGCTCTTGCAGAAAAAGTTCGTCGCCCAAGCAGAAGCGCACTTCAACACTCTGATGCCCGGCTCGACGCACCAGCAGCACGCGCAGCCAATAACGCTCGGATTTCATCTTCTCGCTCACTTCTGGGCTCTTCAACGCCACGGCTGGCGAATCGCTCGCTTGCGAGAAATGCAGAGCTATTCTCCGCTGGGCTCGGCTGCGCTCGCCGGCACTTCGTTTCCCATTGATCGCCGACGTACTTCGAGCCTCCTTGGTTTCACCGCACCGATCCCCAACGCGCTCGATGCCACGAGCGACCGGTCGCACGTGCTCGACGCGCTTCATATTTGTGCGCAGGTCATGACTGACCTCAGTCGCCTAGCGAACGAGCTGGTGCTTTGGTCGACTCCGGAATTCGGCTGGGTTTCGTTACCGGATTCGCACACGACCGGCTCCTCGATCATGCCGCAGAAGCGCAATCCCGACTTTGCGGAACTGATGCGCGGCCGTGCGGGGCGCGCGGTAGGTAACTACGTCAGTGTCGCGACAATGATGAAAGGGTTGGTGCTCGGATACAATCGTGACACGCAGGAAGACAAGCCACCGCTCTTCGACTCACTCGATCTCGCAGTCGCTTCGGTGCTGTTGATGTGGGAGATGATCGCGGGCGCGAAATTCAACACCGAGCGCATGGCCGCGGCGACACGCGGCGACTTCTCGACCGCAACCGACCTCGCCGACTTCCTCGCCGAGAAGGGAGTTCCGTTCAGAACAGCCCACGAGCAGGTCGGAAAGATCGTCCGCGCGTGCATCGACCGCAAGATCGGTCTCGAAGACCTCACGCCCGAGCTGCTCAAAAAGATCGCGCCGAAGGTGCCGAAAGAGGCGCTCAAGGTCCTCGACCCCCGCGCGTCCGTCAACTCGCGAGAGTCCGAAGGCGGCACTGGACCAAAAGCGGTCGCCAAACAACTCCGGCAGGCAAAGGCGCTGCTCAAAGCGGAGGGGTTCAAAAAACCATACTAGACATGTACGTCGCGAGCCTTCACGTCTATCCGGTCAAGGGATGCAAGGGAATTGACCTGCAAGAGGCAGAGTTCGGCCCGCGATGTCTGATGTACGACCGCCACTGGATCATCATCGACGCCGAAGGCGAGAAGATCACACAGAGGGACGAGCCGCGGCTCGCGCTCATCAAGACTGAGATTCACGACGACACGCTCACACTCAGCGCTGAGAACCACGGACGCGCGCACATCGCGATCAAAGACGTCCCCGAGCAAGAAAGGCACGTTGACGTGTGGGGCGACGACAGCCCCGGGCTCGTTGAGAGGGCCGAAGCGAGCCAGTGGCTGACAGACTTCCTCCGTCAACCAGTAACGCTTCTAAGGTTCAATGAAGGCAAGAGACGAGACGTTGTCCCTGAATGGGGAGGAGGAGAATCGAAGGCGCACATTGCGTTCAACGACTGCCTTCCTGTCCTCATCACGAACGCAAAGAGCCTCGACGCGCTCAACGATTGGCGCGCAGAAGAGGGGCTGGCCCCGTGCAACATGGACCGCTTTCGCGCGAACATCGTCGTCACCGGCCCGCAATCCTGGGAAGAGGACACTTGGCAAGCGATCAAGGGCGAGAACGGTCTCCTTCTCGACATCACCCGGCCATGCTCGCGCTGCCAGGTGCCAAACGTCGACCAGCAGACGGGAATTCCAGAAGAGCACGGAAACCTCCACGTCCTGGGCAAGCGCCGCCACTTCAAGAACTACCTCGGCCGCCCCGGCGCGTTCTTCGGTGTCCAGGCCCTTGTCTCTGGGTGTGAGGGCAAGTGGATAGAGGTCGGAGACTCGTTTGAGCCTGCGGAACAAACCGCCAGACTCCCGAGCGCACCTAGGTTCATTTAGGTAGAAATGCCGGTTTGTTCGCCTCGAAGCCTGGTAGCCGATTGACCCGATACAGGTTCAAACGAGCCGTACCGAGAATCTAGATAGCCCGCAATGGAGCGCACCTCTTGCGGACCTGCTGGATTGAATGGACAAGCACCTGCGACTGAACTGGATCGCAACGCTTTCCCCGACCATGATGGGAGTCATTGTCGGGCTCGGCATCCTTTTGCCGGCCGTGCTCGTTTGTGGACTGCTCTACTCAAACGGCATTGACGCGATCCAAGGGGAGATCAGGGGCAACCTCAAGCGCGTCGCAAAGACAGCGGCGCTCCTGGTCGATCCCGAGTTGCACAAGACCTTTTACGACCCGTCACAGGAGAGCACGCCAGAGTATGAGCGAGCGATCGCACCGCTGCGCGCGTTCATCGAGAGCGACTCGAGCTTCAAGTACGTTTACACCTACGTCGAAGTAAAGGGTCAAATAAAGTTTGTACTGGATCCGACGCCCGAGGGCGACTCGGACAGCGATGGTGTGGACGACAAGTCTCACATCATGGAGGTTTACGATGAGGACGAGCTCGAGAACATGCATAAGACAGCGCGCGAGCACGTCGCCTGCGCAGAGTCAGAGCTGAGTTCGGACAAGTGGGGCACTTTCATCAGCGGTTACGCTCCAATATTCGACAAGGACGGAAGGTATGTCGCAAGCATCGGCGTAGACGTCTCTGCGGACCGTTACGCAGAGCGTCTGAGCGAGATGCGTCGCGCGGGACTGATCGCAATCATCGTCGCGCTCGCCATTTCAACGCTCGTTGGCATAGCTGCGGCACTCTTTCAGACGCGGCGGCGAGAGTGGTGGGACGATCATGAGGCCTCAAGGGTCGCCCTTGAAAACTTTGCCGAGTCCCTCGACACTGCAAACTCACAGTTGCGCTTTGCAAGCAAGAGGTTCGAGAGCCTTTTCAACCTTGTCCCCGTCGCGTGCTTCACCTTTGACAAGAACGGAACGATCTATGAGTGGAACCGCGAGAGCGAGCGGCTCACGGGGCTCGACGCGCACGAGGTCGTTCAGAAGACCGTCTACGAGACGGTGGTAGGCGAGAAGAACCATCCAATGTTCCACTCCGTTATCGACGGAGTGTTCGCGAACCGTCCTACGCTAGATCGCGAATGGACCGATCTCGACCGGAGCGGACAGTGCTTTACTGTCGTGCTCAACTCGTTCCCGCTCTATGGGCCTGACGGCAAGGTGACGGGCGGGATCGTCGCATGCGCGGACATAACGGCGCACAAGCTGCTCCAGCACCAGATCGAGCACCAGATGGCCGAGATTCAGCGCGCGTACACGGAGCTCCACTCCAGCAGGAACGACCTCAGCAGTACGAACGAAGCGCTCAGCGAGGCGAACGAACAGCTCATGAAGCTTGCGTCGATCGATAGCTTGACTGGCATTGCGAACAGGCGCACGATCTTCGAGGCGCTTGGGCGCGCAATGTCGCATGCGGTCCGCTCTCAGAGGCCCCTGTCGATCCTGATGCTGGACATCGACTACTTCAAGGCGCTTAACGACACTCACGGCCACATCGCAGGTGATGCCGTCCTCAAGTCGATCGCAGCCCAACTCAAGGCGGCGCTGCGGCTCGGAGACGAAGTCGGTCGCTACGGGGGCGAGGAGTTCCTCGTCGTGCTGCCAGAGACGGACGCCGATGAGGCGCAACACGTCGCGGAGAGGATCCGATCCCAGATCGCGGCTTCCTCGTGCGACGGCATCACCGCGACAGTCAGCCTCGGTGCGAGCACGCTCGGCAAGAAGCACTCAACCAGCGAGCAGTTAATCGACCACGCAGACCGGGCCCTCTACGAGGCCAAGCGTGGCGGACGAAACCGCGTCGTCCACAGCCGCGACTTCAGCGAAGGCGCGGCCTGAGCCTGCCGCCCTCGCGCGCCTTGCGCACTGCCTCCTTGATCGCCTCTCTAAAGCTCTGGTCCAGCTTGTCCAGTGGCCGGTACTCGTGCTTGTAGGGTGTGTAGACAAACTCATCGCTCATACTGTGCACGCCAACGCCGGGAATCCGAAGCTCGACTGTGACGTCGTCGCGCTGGCTCGGCGCGAACGCATCGATCCGAGTGTTGTTCTGGGGGTCTTGCTCGAACGCGAGGACTCGCCAGGCGACCCCGTCAAACCCAGACGCATACTGGTACTCGCCCTCCTGGATCCATACCGTCGGCTCGCTCTTCGCCACGATGTGGACTGTTGTGCCTCTGGGCAGACCTCGCTTGATCAACTGCGCTACAGTGGGAGCGTTCTTGTACGCCTCTTGGAACTGCTCGTCCGAATCGTATTCTGGTTCAATGAACGATTCACCCCAGTCATTGTCCAAAAGTATCTGCTTGAGCCTGCTCGGCCACTGTTCGACCGGTATCTCCATTCCTTCGCCCCATGCAGCACGGCGTTGTGCCGCAGGGAACGATGCAAAGATCCTGGTGGCGATGCTAATTGGCTTCGAATTCATGTAGCCGCGAGTCGCCTCGTTCGCGGCGAGCGACAGAAACTCGTTGAAGCCAGCCCCGACCTCGGTCGCCCCAGTAGTGGCCGTGTAGTCTGCGATCTCGTTGAGCCCGAGCCAGCCCCTCGCCATCACAGCGCGCAACAGGCGGCCGAACGCGGCCCGCTCGACGCGGGACTTGCGGACCGCGGGCCGATCGCCTGGGACAAGGTACCAACATTTGAGTTCAGAGTCGTGCTTGGCGTTGAGAGGAACCCACCAACTCTGGAACAGCTCTTCGAGGCTCGTCTCGCCAGTGATCGTGGTTGTGAACGGCCAGCCCGCGAGGGAGTCCGGCATGAGCACGACAAAGTTCTCCGCCTTGGCCTCAGCGAGCTGAATGAAGGGCCATGACACAAGCGTCGATAGCGGCTCGTTGTGCTCGAGATCGCGCAAGATCCTCTTGAGCATGCCCGGCACCTTATCCGGATCGAGCTTTTCGGACGACTGGCCCCAGCTGCCGTCAAAGTAATTGGAGGTCTCTTCCGGGTGATTCCAGATGCTGAGGGTCTCCTCGCTGGCCCGCACTTTCGCCTCGACGCCCTTGAGCATCGCTTCGAAGCCAACCCCGGACTCCTCGGAGAAGCCGATGCCACCCATGCCAATGGACGACCCACCATCCTCCCGTTCGAAATTCATGCCTACACTGATGTCACGGCCCTTCTTCTCGAGGTCGAAGGTTGCGGTCTCATCGAGGCGTCCGTCGGACTCGAAGAACCAGCTGCGCCGTTCGTCCTCGTCGTCGAAAACCGCGTCGATCACGTCGCGCCAGAGTGCGCTGTCGCTGACGAACTTTGAATATGCATCGCGCCAAGCTTTGGGCAAAGCGCGCGCGTCTCCGCTTGGACGCGACGAGTAGCTCACCCTTCCATCGGGCATCTGGAATAGGTCC
>JANWJY010000130.1 GCA_025451715.1 Fimbriimonadaceae bacterium
ACTGGGACGAGATAAAGAGACAGGAAAAAGGCGAGCCGCAGTCCGTGCTTGAAGGAGTCCCGAAGGCCATGCCCGCACTGCTGCGCGCCTACGAAGTCAGCAAAAGAGCCGCAAGAACCGGCTTCGAATGGGAGACACAAGAAGACGTCTGGGAAAAACTCGCAGAAGAAGGACAGGAACTCAAGCAAGCAATAGAGGACAGGCAGGGAATAGGCGAAGAGCTCGGCGACCTCCTCTTCACCGTCGTCAACATCGCGCGCTGGAACGACGTCGAGCCTGAAGACGCCCTCCGAAACATGCTCGACCGCTTCACCCGACGCTTCCAATCAATGGAGCAAGCAACAAGAAAACCATTGCGAGAACTTAATCCAAATGAGTGGGACGACCTGTGGGAACAGGCCAAAATGGAGTGCAAATGAAAACGCTGTTCACCGTCTGCCTCGCTGCCCTCGCCTGCGCGACCTACGCGTGGAGCGACTCCGGCCACGGCGCGATCGCGCAGCTCGCATACCGCCACCTCACCCCGGCGGCGAAGAGGAACTTCGACGCGCTCCTCAAGATCGGAGTGGAACCGCGACACCAGACCGGCCCGATGGCAGCCGTCTGGGCCGACGAGTTCCGCAGCACGACCGCGAACACAGGACCCTGGCACTACATCAACATCCACTTCCGCACCGACGGCAAGCCCGTCACCATGAATGCGCTCGATGAGAACGTCGTGTGGGCCATCAATAAGTTCCGAAAGACGCTCACCGACACAAGGCAGAACAACGAAACGCGCGCCGAGGCGTTCCGGTTCATCCTCCACTTCGTCGGCGACGCGCACCAGCCCCTGCACAACGTCGCGCGCGACACCGACAAGACGCCGGAAGGCGACCGAGGAGGGAACGACTTCGCGATCACGCCAGGCAACGGCCTCCCGTCATGGAACACCAACCTCCACCGCGTGTGGGACTCCGGCTGCGGCGCGTTCGAGCTCCCCATGCGCGGAGGCAACCCCGGCTTCGAACAAGAGTGCGCAAAGCTCGCCGACAGGATCGAGAAGGCGTACCCGCTCGCAAAGCTGAAGGAAGAAGTGAAAAACCTCAACCCCGACTCGTGGGTCAAAGACGGCGCAGAGATCGCAAGGGACTTCGCCTACACCGCGCCCGAAGGCGGCACGCCGTCAGCGGAGTATGTGCAAAAGGGCCGGCAGATATGCACCAAGCGCGCCGCCCTCGCCGCCTACCGCCTCGCCGCAATCCTCAACGCCGCGTTCAAGTGAGAGAAGGGATGGGGAAGGGCCGACTGTGGGAGTGCGCGGGCGCGTTCCCTCTCCCTTGGGAGAGGAGGGTCTACCAAAGGACTCTCCAGTGGAGAGTCCGACGTGGATGGGAGAGGGTGCGAACAATAAGTGTCCTCTCCGCCCTCATCATCTATCCTCCATCTCTCTTCCCCCCAGGTACGATCCAACAATGAGATCGCCACTCTTGATCGCGGCCGTCGTCTCCGTCGCCCTACTCACCTCGTACGCGACAGCACAAAGCGCGTCAGCAGCACCGCCCACAAAGGAAGAACGCGCCAAGTTCGACCCGAAGCGCGACGCGGCCAAGGACATCGCCGACGCGATTACGCTCGCCAAGAAGACGAAGAAGCGAATCCTGCTCGATGTCGGCGGCGAGTGGTGCGGCTGGTGCCACAAGCTCGACAAGTTCTTCATCGAGAACTTAGAGGCCGCGAAGATTCTCAAGGAGAAGTACATCGTCGTCAAGATCAACTTCAGCCCCGAGAACAAGAACGAGGCCGTGCTCTCGAAGTACCCGGCCATCAAGGGCTACCCGCACCTGTTCGTCCTGGACAAGGACGGAAAGCTCTTGCACTCCCAGGACACCGGGCTGCTCGAGACCGGCGACCATCACGACGCCGAGAAAGTCATCCCGTTCCTCAAGAAGTGGATGGGATGATACGCGGCAGCCGATTCCCTCTCCCTTGGGAGAGGGCTAGGGAGAGGGTGTTAAACAATAAGAGTCGTTTCGCCCCCAAGGCCCAACGGGCCGAAAGACAATAGCCCAGGGCACCGCCCTGGGTCACAAGAGTCGAAAACGGACCAAGCCCTGTAGGGGCGGGATCATCAGGCCCGGAGTACGCTATCGCGCTCAATGAAGGACCAGTACTTTGGAGACGTCAATGACTATCGCAAGTACGGGCTCCTTCATGTGCTGGCTGAAGTCAGCGGTCTCTCCGTCGGCGTCTGTTGGATGCTGACAGCGCCGGACGATTCAGCTGACGGGGCGAAACGCAAATACTTGCAAGCACGCGAAATGTGGCGGCACTTCGATCCGGACCTGTTCGATCACCTCAAGCAGGCGGAAGAGGGCGGCGAGCCGAGGGCAGTCTGCAGATATGAGCAATGTGGGCTGCTGCCGAACGCGCGCTTCTACTCTGCGCTGCTCCAAGACCCGGCCGAAGACCGCCAAAGGTACTTCGAGGCATGCTTTGCAGAGTTTGAATCGTGCGACGTGGTGTTCTTCGATCCTGACAATGGCGTCGAAGTCAAGAGTGTGACGTACGGCGGCAAGCGGTCGAGCAAGTTCGTGTTCTGGCGCGAGCTGGCCGCGACTTACGAAAACGGAAAATCGCTCATCGTATACCAACACTTTCCTCGAATCGAGCGGCGACGGTTCATCGCGAGCCTGGTCGATGAAACAAGGGCGCGCCTGAACTCAAGGCACATCGACACGTTCTCGACCCCGCACGTCCTGTTCTTGTTTGTGGTCCAACCACACCACCTCGCGTTGTTCGCCGACGTGCACTCCTGCCTCCAAGCCCGGTGGAAAGGCGAAATCACTCCCCAGGCGCATTGGGACTCGGCGTAGCTGCCCCGACCCCGCCATGCTCGAATGGCACAACACCAACATCTTCGCCGGCTGATCCACTTTGGGAGTGCGCGGGCTTGACCGCGCTTTGGAATGTGCCGCGAGTCGAGATGAGCCGGTAGCACACGCCAGCAACTGACGGTGCCCAACACCTACTGCGGACTACCTTCGGGTAAACCGATAGGCTTGATGGGATGGCCGATAACTATCAAGTACGATAGGAGGATATCGCGTGACTCTAGTGGTCTCGTAACAAGTTGTCGGAAGAAGGCTTGATAGGTAGCAAGTGCGAGTGCCGTTAGTAGACCGAGGACGATTCCAATGCTAAGCTGATCCGTTGCTGCCAGGAAGTTACAAACGCCAGAGAGCAAGAAGACTAGTGGCAGCCACGTGTCGCGACCTACGGAGATCAGTTGCTCTCGTTCGTTGAGATACGTCCAAAGCGGGCTGCCAGAGTGCCAAACACTTTGCTTACACCAATAGCTGACTCTTCCGATTGACCCCGGGCTTACGTCTTGAATGCCGAACTGGTCGCAAAGGAACTGCTCCACCGACTGGTTTTCTCGGAGGGGTAACTCGTTCTCAAGCATCTTCAAGAGTGCCTCGTGCTCCGACTGGCGACCTTTGGTCTGATTTGGCAGCCTAGAAACCCACTCGATCAGGCGAGTAGAGAGCCTTGCGATCGGGTGCCCGAGCAAGAATGCCACAGCAACGAATGCGGCTATCGCAAGAGCCTCACTTGTTTGCGCTAGTTCAAAGCTCTGAGAATCAAGTGAATTACCTGCCCAAAGCCAACCACCAACAAGGCTCAAAGCACCTGTGACAATGTATCGAATCGAAGCCCTAACCTGGGAAATGAATGCTTGCACGGCTCTCGCATCCTCCGTCTGACGAGGATACCGACAAGTTCAGGAGGTCTTGCTTACAGCGGCGGAATCACCCTAATCCAACCCTGGCCGGGGTCGGCGGGTGGCCGCCCTATCCATTTCTTCGCGTGTGCCACGGTTGTTCCGAGAACGCGGCAAGACAGAGTCCCTTCCAATAGACTAGAGCGTCCTCCGGACAGCCGTGCTCCCCGTTGGTTGGCCGGCGACGCCCGACGCTAACCCTGGGCGTCGAGCACAGCCCGAATGTCCCAGTCGTGCCTCTCGAGCGCGGCGCGCGAATCTTCTTCGCTCATGCCCGTGAGCTCGTGAACGATGCGCACGCAGCGGTCCTTCAGCTTTTCGTTGCTCGCCTTGACGTCGACCATGAGGTTTGAGACGACTTTGCCGCTCAGCACCATCGCCGCGGTCGAGATGCGATTGAGCGCCAGCTTCTGCGCCGTCCCGGCCTTCAGCCGCGTCGAGCCGGTCAGGACCTCCGGCCCCGTGTCCAACAGGATCCCCAGGTCCGCGGTCTCGATCACAGGCGTCCCGGGGTTGCACGCGATCCCGCACGTCCAAATGTTATAAGAGCGCGCGAGCTTGATCGCACCGAGCACAAAAGGCGTGCGGCCGCTCGCGGCGATGCCGATCACGATGTCGCCCTTGTTCACACCGAGCCGTCGCAGCTCCTTTTCCGCCGCGTCCGGATTGTCCTCTGCCCGTTCGACGGACTGCCGCGCCGACGGCCCGCCGCCCGCCATCACGGCGACGAAACGGTCCGGCCCGATGCCAAACGTCGGCGGCATCTCCGCCGCGTCCATCACCGCGATCCGCCCGCTCGTGCCCGCGCCGACATAGAACACCCGCCCCCCGCGGCGAAAAGCATCCGCAGCCCGCGTCGCAGCAACGGCCAGTCCCGCCGAAGCCGCGCGCACCGCATCGAGAACGACCTCCTCCTCGGCTGTCATCAGCTCGATGATCTCGAGCGCGGACATCTTATCGAGCCACATTGACCGGGGGTTGCGCGACTCCGTATTCATAACTGGGCCGCCAGCGCGCACGCGCCCCGCACCGGATCAATGTCCAAAACACGGACGGTCGCCTTCACCCGCGGCTCGTCCTCGAACGGCTTGAACCACTCGAAAAAAACCGGATGGATCTTCCACAGCCCGCCTGTCAGCCCGATCTTCACGTTGGGAAGTTTATCCTTTTGGTAGCGCAAGACGTGCGCCGCCACCTCGTCTCGCAGTGCCACGACAGAAGACGTCACCGCGAACACCGCGTAGTCCTGCTCGATCGCCGCGTCCGACGCCACCACGTCCGCAAGCGAAGCGAACAACGCACCCGGCGCATCCGACTTGTACAGCGCAGCCAACACCTCGTCCCGCGACCGCGACCCAAACACCTTCTCCACCCTTTTCCAAAACTGCTCGCTCGCCGGCAGCGACAGGGCCGACACCACCTGCGCCTCTAACGCGTTTCTGCCCACCGATGCCGCCGACCCCTCGTCCCCGAACAGCACGCCCCCGCCCCCCGACTTCACGATCTCATCCCCGACCGATGAACACACCAAAACCCCCGTCCCCGCGATCACCAGAACGTCGCAAGTCGGCCGCGCCACCTGCCACGCCGCATGAAAGTCCGGCCGCGCCTCCACCTTCTCACACTTAACTAATGTACGCAGCACCCCCGCCGCATCCTTAGCATCCGAAGAAGTCAACAACCCCGCGAAACACCCGCACACCGCGTCGACTTTCGGACACCCCTTCAACGCAGACTTCAGACTCCCTTCGACCAGCGCACGAGAGGTCGCCCAGTTCCCCGGACCGCCCCTCCCCTCAAAAACCACCTTCCCCGACCCGTCCGAAACGCACGCCTGCACCTTCGTCCCCCCACAGTCGAGCCCCAAGAACAGCGCCACAGACTCAAATCTACCCGACTACCCCCGACCTGCGAGATTCTTAATACAAAATGCGAAATCTTAAGTCCTATTGGCCAAACGCCTAAGAATCTCGTCTTGTATAGTGCATGCCAGAGCAAGATCACAACATGGCCAAAAAGCTGAAGGAGGAGTTCGTGGCCCACGAGGAAGGGCAGTCGAGGAACGGGTACCAAGAGATCCCGGCAAAGTGTCCGGTCTCCGGCGGTGAGCTGTACGTCAGCGAGCTCACGTGCGAGGAGAGCGGGGTCACGATCAGGGGCAAGTTCAGGATCCCGGACCAGGCCGCGCTCGACGAGGACAAGCAAGCGTTCCTCAAAGTGTTCCTGAGGGCCAGGGGCGTGATCAGCACGGTCGAAAAGGAAATGGGCATCAGCTACCCGACCGTGAGGGCGAGGCTCGACGGGCTGTTGCACGAACTCAATCTCGCGCCGATCAAAGAAGATTTGAAGAAGAAAGAAAAGGACGCCGAAAAGAAGCGTCAGGTGCTCAAGGACCTGGAAGACGGCAAGCTCACCCCCGAGCAGGCGAAGAAAAAACTCAGAGGACTGAAGTGAAGGAAGAAATCCGCAGGATCATGGAACTGGTGAAGGCAGGCAAGCTCAGCCCGGACGACGCGACAGATTTAATCGAGGCCTTCGAGGATTCCGGTGTGCCGGAACTTGTGGGAGGAGGCGAAGAAAGCGAGACGGGGCGCGCGAAAGCGCGCCCCTCAGCAAGAACCGCGACCAAAACCGAACAAACGCGGACCAAGCCGAACCAGCCCGAACAAGATTTGGACGAACCCGAACAAGACACTGACGAGCACCCGTTCCGAAGCGTCATCAGTTCCATTGAAAAGATGGCGAAGGACGTCGCGGGGTCCGTCGACTGGAAGGACATCGCAGGAAAGGTCAAGGACAACGTCGAGAAGGGAACTGACGCCGTGAGAAAGGCCGCCGACAACGCGAAGCTCGGCAAGGGACCCTTCGGCACGTTCTTTGGATCGCACGAGAGCAAGACCGTCGACCTCCCACTCGACATGCCCAAAGGAAAGATCCTGAGGATCGAGGGTGAGGCCGGCGACGTGCGCGTGACGGGCGGATCCGAGAAGGGACACGTCACCGCCACCGCCACCTTCCGCGCGCACAGCCTCGACGAGGCGAAGGCGAAGGCCGAGAGCTACACCCCAGTCATCGAGGAGGGCGACCAGTACGTCACCATCCGGCAGCCGGAGGGCAGCGACTTCTCCGTCGACCTCGAGATCTATGTGCCCGAGGGAGTGCCCGTCGAGGTCCGCATGCAGGCAGGCGACGTGCGCGTGATCGACACGAAGGGCTCGTGCCGAATCGTCGGCCGCAGCGGCGACGTGACGCTCAAAGGTCTGGACGGCACCGTCGACGTCTCGATGTACTCCGGCGACGTTCGCATCGAGGACACCAAGTCCGCGGTGATGACCGTCGAGACGAAGTCGGGCGGCATCAAGCTGATCGGCACGCAGGGCGTGATGAACGTTCGCACGTCCAGCGGCGACGTCCGCGTGATCAACGGACGCGGGCGCACACTTTCGATCGAGGCGGCCGCGGGCGACGTTTCGGTCGAGATGGCTGAGCCAATGATGGGCGCGATGAACGTCCGTACGGTCAGCGGCGACGCGCGCGTGTACATCCCCGACGGTTCTGACTGCCAAGTGATGCTCTCGACCCTGCGCGGTTCCGTGTCGTCGACTTTGGACATGACGGACCTGAACCAAGAGTCTCTGACGATTACTGGCAAGCTCGGGCGTGGCAGCGGGTCAATCGATATTAGTGCCGTCAACGGAGACGTGCACCTCGGTCTCGTTGATTCTGCGAAGTAGCTTGCCAGAAACCCCAGCGAGCCTCGGCGGGACTCTCGGGCGCACTGGATGTCGTCCCTTTGGGACCAGGGTCATCCTGTAGATCACCCCTGCCACCTGTCGCGGCCACGCACCTAGCGACGCGTCCGTTAGACGAGATCAAGCAACCCTTGGTCAAGTCGAAGCCCATCGTAGATTACTGTTGGTCGATATGGATTGCGGCCGGCTTGGACCACCCGGTCGAACTTGCCCACCAAGTGCATCGGCCACGGGGCATTTGCTCTCGCGTTCAGCACAATGTCAAGTGCACGTTCACTCCTGTTTAGTTTGTATCCGCGACGGCGTGCATCCCTCTTGGCAGCCGCACAGCCCTCATAGAAAGCGTTGGTGAATTCAAGCTTGAGCTTGCCACTTTCATCAATTGACGACACTCCCTTCGAAACTTCGTCAATTCGAGCCAAGAATCCGGATCGATGCTGATCTGGCATGACGATACGAGGCGTTGCAACAGCGGAGAACACCTGATTTGCAGCGGCGAACCTAGAATCAACCATGCGTCCATCGTCACCATGAAAGCCGGGAGACAGCCCGCCTTGAGGTCCAAACTTAACCTCATGTGTGGGCCAGCCGCTGACCGCGTACAGAATTGTCGTGGCTGAAAGATCGCAGAGGTGGTATGGGTCAACTAGTACAAGCATTGCGGGTACAGGGCCAAGCTTCGTAATCTGTCGCGCCTTGGACCTGATCTTGTGAATCGTGAATCCCCGTCCGTTCGCCGGTGTGGAACTTGCCATGCCCTCAGAGCGCATCTGGCTCTCTCGTCGCGCAAGTTCTTGACGATCCTCCTCACTTAGAGACCGCTCGGTAACTTCCCAAACTGCGACTGGTTCGTCCCCGTCCCAGAGACTAAAGTCGGGGTTAGATTCGCCGACCCGGCGCTCGTAGTCGACTTGCCATCCGTTGGCACTCAAGTACTCGCCGATAATGGATTCATGTCCCTTCATGACTTTGCTCTATCCAATGAGAAACGACCGATGACAACGAAAGGATGCATATTGTAGACAGGGGAGCGATCAATGGCGGGCACATCACGACCCATCTCCAAAGAGAGGAGCACCTGTGTCCACTCCAGTTAAGGTGTCGGGATCTACACGTGCTCGCAGTCTCTGAGCATCGTAGTCGCTAGTCACGCCGCGCATTGCGCACATGACAGCACGAACAAGGACATGCTCTTCGTCGTTGCTCCCGGCCCGAGACGCCCAGGCCACACGCATCAACGCCTGCCCCCAGTCTGCGCCCTTTATCGAGGCAGTGCCGCGAAGAGTGCGATAACACTCGTCAAAGTCTCTCGCGTTTCTGCACTGGTCAAAATCACTCTGGCTGAGGAGCTTGTCGAACTGAAGATCTCGACTCTTCTCGACACGGTTAGCGGCGTCGACAAGCTGCCCGATCGAAAAGGCGTGTGACTCTAGGTCTGGCCGGTTGACAAACACCATGCCCACAATCAAGTCTTCGCGAGCATGTCTCCGAATTGAACGCAACACATCCTCACGATCACCATCAACCATGATAAAGGAGAACCGCCGAGCCTTCTTGTCTGCCTTCAATTGATCCCGCAGCCATAGGCGCCAGCCCTTCGCCTTGAGGTTCACGATCTCAACGCCTACGCCAATCAATCCTTGCAATCCATCAGTCAGGGCCCCTTCCTCAGTGTCGCCCTCAACATAAAAACGCACGCGAGGCGCAGTAGTGAGTCCCCACCGGGGCAGTGTCCTCCGGACTAGTTCGCGTTCGTCGTCTAACGGGTACTCAGAGCCATAGAGCCATTCGCGGGCGCCTGACGCCCAAGTGCCGAAGGCTTCGTCCTCGTGAACCAAACGGTCTTCGTATAACTCATCATAAGCGTGCCGGAGCACTTCCGCCGTGTGCCGGAGCCACATCGCGCCGCCCAGCGCATCGCGCACCCTTTCACGCCGCTGCCAACTGGAACAGCGCAATAGCAAGTACAGCTCATGATTATCGTCTATTCTTGCAGCCTCGTGACGCAGTTCCATGTGTGCGTGCGCGAGCCTAGCCTTGGGAATTCTGGCCGTTGTCTCCAAGACGCTTGCACTGTACTTCTTGAGTCGCTTGGCAGTGCTGCCAAGTGGCTTTTCTCGCGCTGCGATCATCGAACGGCCACTTGTATGTCGCGTCATCTGCGGCCAGTAGAGTGGTTCCAGTAGGATTGCTAAGTCAGCAATCCCATTCCACCAGTTTAGCTGTTCGATAAAGTGCGGGCCACGACGATGCCGTTGGAACTGTCGACTGTAGTCGCCTGCATACCTCTTGACTCCAGAAGGATAAAGAATGCTTGCTCTCGTCAGTCGCCATTCCATGAGATCAAGCAATCGCATCAGCGGGTAAAAGCGAAATGGGTGCAGGCAAAAGTCATACCGGTGCCAGCGACCGGCGCGCCCATGGGATGAACCCAGCTGACAGTTAAGCCCAGAAACCGGCTTTCCATCGTCCCGAAAGTACGACTTCAAGTGCCGACGACTTACGCGATCGGCGCGGAACCATCCTCGCAGCCAAAACTTCTCAACATCGGTCTGCAAGATGCCAGTCGAGACTTGAATCTCTCGCTCAGTTGCCCAACGGATAAAGCTGGTCTCCTCAAGCAGCTCCAGCTGACCGAATTGATCCAGGAAACTAGCGTGTTCGAGTATGAACGGGAAGAGCACGTCGGATGTCAACTGTAGGCGATCACGTGAATTGGCTACTTCTGGCGACTCCGGTTGGAAGTTTCGAAATGGCGTAATCCCCATGTTTCTATCTAGTCATCGGAATCAGACAAGGCCAGCTGCGTGGGCGCAGCAGCCTTCGATCTCTTCGCTTTTCGAAACACTTCCAGGCCCCATGTGGGCAGGTCGGGCGCGTGGCCCTTGAGAATCTCCGCCACGGTCAGAATCTGAATCTTGGGGAACGAGCGCGGCTGAAACTCGCTGTCCCATCGCCCCGCGTCGGCGGCCTCCGTCTTCATCGGCCCGGTCGGCTCTTCAAGGGTCACCATGATTCCGCTGACCGCGCCCTCCCGTTCCATGTCGCCCTTGAGCGTCGCGATCATCTCTCGCTTAATGTTTTTGCCGCCCTTGACGCTGACGAGCGCGCGCTTGTAGTCGCCCGGTTTGTCCACAAAACTGATGATGCCGTCGATGCCTTTGTCCGCACCCTTCTTTTCGCGCCCTTGGGCGCCGACCATTGCGACGCACCACCACTCGAACTGGAAGGGATCGTTCTCGAAGAGGAATCGGGCAGAGCTGAGGTCCTTCGGATCGCCTTCAACCTCAAAGGGCGCAAGCCCGGGTTGGAGGCCAATCAATAGCTCGTCCGCCCCGGACTTCCAGTAGGTTCTGAGCGCATGTCTTCGTTTCTGAGCCGGTACATCGGCCAGTCTCAAGATATCGTGTCCGGGACAAAACATATCAAGGAGCCGACGCTCCATTAAGTCGACGGCAAGATACGTCACGTCAATGCCGATCCAATTGCGTTTCAACCGCTCCGCCACGGCAATCGTCGTGCCGCAGCCACAGCACGGATCGAGAACTACGTCGCCCTCGTTGCTCGATGCTTCAATGATCCGTGCCAGTAGCGCTTCAGGCTTTTGGGTGGGGTAGCCCAGCCTTTCCTGCGCCATCGCATTAATGGGAGCAACGTCTTCCCAAGAATCACCTATCGCAATGCCCGCGACTTCGTCTAGATATCTTTTGTACTGAGGCACGGTGCCGGGCCGCGTTTGCACGATACGGCCCTGCTCGTACAACGCCTGCATTTTCGGCTTGTTGTATCGCCAGTAGCGGGTAACGCCAAGGAACTCGAACTGAGGATGACCGCGGGTGCCAGCGCCTGGCGCTGCGAGGTTGTCCAAACGGTAGATTCGACCGTCGTCATCCTTGTAGCGGTATTTGACGTCAACATAGGACTGCCCATACGGGGCGAAGGGTTGGTGAAACGTGCTTTTACATCGATGATCCTTGTGAAAGTGAAGCAATACGTCTCGAATTCGAGGCCAGTTCTGCGCGCCTTGCTTGTAGTCGTTCTTGGTGGTCGTGCGTTTCCAACTGATTTCATTTACGAAGTTTTCGAAGCCAAAGGTGGCATCAAGTATCAGTTTGAGATAGTGGCTCGCAGTTGGGTCGCAGTGCAGGTAAAGGCTACCGGTCGGCTTCAGCACGCGATGAAGCTCGACCATGCGCAACGCCATCATCGTGAGGTAGGCCATCATGCTGTTGCCCTGATTGCCAGTCGAGCCCGTCAGGAACACTTTGAGCGCCTCCATCAACCGTCGAAGGTCGTCAGGAACCCGGGCGTCCGTCATCAGCTCGTGGTACGCCTTTGCGGCAGCATCGTCCCACTCCCATGTGTCCTTGAACGCGGTCGCCTGCGCCGCGCTCGCATCGCCTGCTTGGGTCTTGAAGAGGACGTTGTAGTCGGCCTTTGAATTGAATGGTGGGTCGAGGTAGACGAGATCCACCGACGCGTCAGCTATCTTGTCGCGCAGGATATCGAGGTTGTCGCCAAAGTAGAGCTTGTTCATGAACCCCTTGGGCATAAGGTCATTGTATCCGGCACGTCTCGGGATTGGGGCGGGACGAGGAGCCGGGAGCAGGGAGGAGGGAGCGGGGCGGAGGAGCAGGGACTAAGTGCACAGCCTCCTCGGCGCCAGAGGATCCGGATGACCGAAGGTGCGGTGGATCTTGCGGCGGCTCTCGTACTGGTAGACGTAGAACGTGATCCGGTAGTGCTCCTTCATCGCGTGCCATAGCAGGTGCGACGTGTTCATGCAGACCAGGAACGCGCGGACCTGCTGGCCTTCGGTCGCCAGGTTCTCTCTCACCCACGCGACGTATCCCGCGAGCTGGCCGAGTGCCGCCGGGTGTCCGCGAAGGAGCTTGCACTCAATCACGACGAATCCGCCGTTGCGATCTACAGCGAGGACATCAATAGATGGGCCGCGGCCGCGCACGGTGGCGAAGAGGTTGTACTCGATACCGAGCCTGCCGTCCTGTTGGTAGAGGGTCAGGCCCCTTTCGAGGAGGTGGAGGTTGATTGCGATGTGCGCGATCAGTTCGCGCTCGTTTCTAAATAGCCCGATTGGGTCTAGTCGTGGCAATTCATTTTTGTTGGGTCACGAAAGAGGGCCGATCCCTCTCTGTTTGTTGTCGTTATTATACCTGTGGGTAGTCGGTTTGTCAAGGTCGTAGGTTCAAACGGCGTCGGGACCTTTGGCAGTTTGAACCTAGGAGGAGAGCGGGGAGCTAATACTCCGACATCGGCAGCAGAATGGGAATCGGGCGGGAGCGCGGCCCGCGCTCGTCGCGGACAAGGACGAACACGACCCACATGAGCTTGCCGGAATCGTCCCGCCAGGGCTTCGCCTCACCGCTGGAGTCGTCGCTCTCATCGAACTCGACCAGCCCCTCATCAGTAAGCAGGCGTCGGAAGTCAGCCCTTACACAGTGCTCCATCCCCTTTTGTGAGAAAGTGATGGTCGCGAGGGTCGCCGCACCCTGGGTGAAGGTGACGAGCTCCCATGCCCGCCCGCCGCGCATCACCCCGCGCGCAAAGCCGATGTCCTGTTCCCCCATTTTCCAGAGCATTTGACGTACCCAGCAACCTTGCTAGTTCGACGACTTTCCCCCAACGGCTCAATGAGGGGGGCCGGCAAGTTGTCGTGACTACACCCATGCCAAAATCGGGCCATGACCCACTGGGCGATGAAGTGCGAGCCGGAGTGCTACTCGATCCACGACCTTCAGCGCGAGTCGCCGGCGATCTGGGAGGGGTGCCGCAACTATCAGGTCCGCAACTGGATGCGCGACGTGATGGCGGTCGGGGACCTCGCGCTTTTTTGCAACTCGAACTCGAAGCCCAGCGGGCCGGCGGGAGTGATGCGCGTCGTGCGGGCGGCGTATCCGGACCCGACGCAGTTCGACCCTAAGTCCATGTACTACGATCCGAAGAGCTCGAGGGAGATGCCGCGGTGGTACGCGCCGGAAGTGGAGTTCGTTTGCGCGTTCGATGAGGTTTTGCCGATCGGTGATTTGAAGAAGATGCCCGAGCTCGAGGGGATGTTCTATCTGAAGAAGGGGCTGATGTTTTCCGTCGTGCCGATCGAGCAGCGGGAGTTCGAGATTGTGTTGGGGTTGGCCGGTGTGGATCTGGGAAGGATGAGCGCTGAATGATGAAGTGGGGGGCGACTTGAAAGCGCGGGCTGGGATGGTTGTGGAAAGAGCGTTGTTCAGGCGCGCCCGCGCACTCCCAAAGGGCTACCGGTCCTGCAGCGCGGCGATCCCCGGCAACTCCCGCCCCTCGAGGAACTCGAGCGACGCGCCGCCTCCGGTGCTGACGTGCGTCATCCTTTCTGCAAGGCCCAATTGCTCGACCGCGGCCGCGCTGTCACCGCCGCCGACGATCGTCACGGCCTGCGAGTCCGCCATCGCCTGCGCGACCGCTCTCGTGCCCGCAGCGAACGCGGGAATCTCGAAAACGCCCATCGGGCCGTTCCACACGACTGTTCCGGCATTGGAGACAATGTGCGTGAAGGTCTTCTGCGTCACTTCGCCGATGTCCGCGCCGATCTCGTCGTGATGGATCAGCTCCGCGCGCGTCGTGCGCGCCTTCGCATCGGGAGAGAGCTCTGTCGCGACGACCACGTCGGCGGGGATCACGATCTTCGTCGGGTTCGCGACGACGGCCCTGCGCGCGAAGTCAATGCTCTCTTCGTCGAGCAGCGACTTTCCGATCTCAATCCCGTGCGCCTTGAGGAAAGTGAATGCCATTCCGCCGCCGATGAGCAGGTGGTCGACCTTCGGCAGAAGCGACTCGATCACTTTGATCTTGTCCTTCACCTTCGCACCGCCAAGGATCGCGACGAACGGCCGCTTCGGTTCGTCGAGAGAATCGCCGAGGTACTTCAGCTCCTTCTCGATCAAGAATCCAGCGACGCCAGGGAGCACGTGCGCGACGCCCTCGGTCGACGCCTGCGCACGGTGCGCAGTCCCGAACGCGTCGTTCACAAAGACGTCACCGAGCCGGGCTAGCTTCGCCGCAAACGCCGGATCGTTGTCCGTCTCCCCTTTGTGGAACCGCACGTTTTCGAGCAGCAGCACCTGACCAGACGAGAGCGAGTTGACGCGCGACTCGACGCCCGGCCCGACGCAGTCGGGCACAAGAACGACCGAGAAACCGAGAAGCTCCGTCAGCCGCGCAGCGACGGGTGCCAATGAAAACGCAGGGTTCGGCACTCCGTCTGGCCGCCCCAGGTGGCTGCACAGCACCACCCGTGCGCCCTTCTCGATCAGATACTTGATCGTCGGCAGCGACTCCTCGATCCGTCGGTCGTCGGTGATCGCGCCGTCCTTCAGAGGGACATTGAAGTCGCACCGCACCAGCACGCGCTTGCCGGCGACCTCGATGTCGCGGACGGTCTTCTTGTTCAGGGCCACGACAGCATTCTACCGAGAGCCCTTGACCTGGCGGATGAGCGTCGCGCCGATCATATAGAGGAACCCTGCGAGCATGAACGCTGCAGTGTAACCGGCGTCGGCCCGCCACCTGTTCAGCCCGTCAATCAGTGTGCCAGCCGCGCCGCTGAAGAACTGCACGACGACCGAGCTGCTCGCCCACACGCCCATTTCGGTGCCCGCCGACTTCTTGTTCGGGAGCACGTCGCTAACGAGCGCCCAGTCGGCAGACAGGAACAGCCCGTTGCCCAGCCCGAACACTGCGGCGAGGCAGAACGCGACTGTAAAATCGCGCACGAACGGAAAAGGCGCCATCGCGCAGAACGCAAGGACCCCTGCGACAACGATGATCGGCTTCTTGCCGATCACGTCTGCCTTCCTTGCAGCATAGACAGAGCCCAGCGCGCCGAAGAGGGAGGCCGAAAGCGCAATCACATTGGTCGCGGTACCCGCGTCGCCGATGTCCTTGCCGAAGAGCACAAACCCATCGTAAGTGTCGGTGAAAAAGTAACGTAGGTACGTCGTCACGAGATAGAAGCCGAGTGCGTTCAAGAACCGCGTGAACCAAACCCAGCGAAAGTCGGCGTTGTGGAATGGCCGGACCCACCTCTCAAAGAACTTTGCCTTGTCCTCGTGCGGCTCGTGTTCGGCGCGGACGTTCCGGATCGTGACGAGCGTGAAAACTGCGCAGACGACGTTCACGATCGCAACACCGAGATAGATGTTGCGCGTGACGGTGAGCGGGTCGGCGTCCTTTCCTGCGATGACCATGCCTGCCACCGCCGAACCGATCTGGCCGACTAGCTGTAGCACAGACATGATCGCGCTGGCGCGGCCGCGCTTGTTCTCTGGCACCGACTCCGCGACCATCGCTGCATAGGGGCCGGTACCAACATCGTCCGAGATCTGCAGCAGCAGATAACCGACCATCAGGACCCAGAACGCGCTCGGTTCCGAAAGGATAAACAGGGCGACGCAGGTCAGCGCCGTGCCAACGGCTATGAACGGTTGCCTGTGGCCGAAGCGCGTACGGATACGGTCGCTGATGCCGCCAAATATCGCCGGCCCGACCATCGCCCAGAGCGCGCCCAGGAGCACGACTAGGCCCCACTTCGTGTTCTTGACCTCGGCAGGAACGAGCCGCTCGACTTGGCCAGGGAGCACGACCAGCAGAAGGATGAACCACTTCCAACTCGTGGCGAACCAGTACGCCGAGAATCCGAAGTTCCAGAGCCAGGTGTCCCGATAGCCGGTCGAGGGGGCGGAAGTCACGGGTTGGAGTATGCCCCAGGGGCAACCTTGCAAATCGTAGTGGAGGGGAGCCGAGTCCGCATCGGACCAAGGGTCCGGTCCGTCTCTAGCCAGCAGAGGTACGACTATGAAACGCACACTAGCCCTCGCCTCGGCCCTTTTCGTGTTTGGGACAGTTCCGGCCCAAACAACCGGGCTCAACGGTGAATTCAGCTTAGGCTTCGCGACCCAGGACATCTGGCGCGGAGCCGTCATCGACGACGGCCTGACCTTCATTCCCAAGCTCGACCTTGGTTTCGGCACAGGCACTCACTTCACGGCGCGCGGGTCCATAGCGATGGACAGCTCAAACTTCGACGAGTGGAGGTTCGGCATCCACCACGACCTGGACCTTGTCGCAATGACCCTCTCGTTCGGAGCGATGATGTACGAGCGCGAAGGAGGCGGCGACACGTCGGAGATCTGGGCCGCCGCGAGGATGAAGTGGCTCACGCCGTTCACCTTCATGGTCGTTAGGGACATCGACTTGGTCGAAGGCATGTACTTCCGTGTCGGCACGGGCTCCGGAGTCGGCATCACGACGCCGCTCTTCGGCGCGAGCGCGAACATCAGCTGGGACATCTGGCTCGGCTATGCCGACGCCGACATGGCGGGCTACTACGGTAGCGCTGACGCAGGGTTCGCCGACGCCGGTGCGATGGTCTCCGCGAAGTTTGCGGTGTCTAACGCTACGATCACGCTGTGGGGCAAGGTCACGACGCTCGTCGACCCGGACTTCACGACGATGACCGGTGATCGCACGAACTTCGCGATCGGCGCCTCCGCCGGCTGGAAGTTCTGACATG
>JANWJY010000131.1 GCA_025451715.1 Fimbriimonadaceae bacterium
GAGAGAAACGATCCTACGACCAAGATGAGGAGAAGCAGTGCCTTCTGCCAGAACGAGCCGAGGGGAGTCAAGGCGTCGAGCGAGTCTCGAAATGACAGAAGCGAAGATTGCACGGCGGACACCGCTGCTGAATTCTCATCACCGACGAGACCCAGGTTGAGGACGAACACGAGGGCGAGCAAAGTGGCGAGGCCGACGCAGAAGGCTGCGAGGGGCAGATGCATCGCGTCGGCCAGTTTCCAACGCAGTAAGTTGTGCTCGTGCGGCATTGCACTACCCAGCTTCTTGCGAACTATGAGCAAGGCGACGCCACAGGCGACGAACCAAACCGACGCCTCTTGTTGCCACGTGAAATACACGAAAGGGACAGCGAGTAGGGTGAGCCACCACGACGCTTTCTTTGCCCGGCCGTTTTGCATGAACCTGCCTCAGGGACGAGATCGCCCGGAGTGTACGGGTACGGTGCAAGTGCGCGCAAGTGCGGCTCGGTGCAAAGTTCCTAAACTTTGCGTGGCACACAGGAGGCAACGACCAAGGCCACTACAATTACCAGGAGTGCGCCGGCCGCGCCATAGGCGAAGTCTCGTACCGTCTCCCGACCGTCGTGTTGCATCGACGTGCCAAGCACTCGGTCCGCGGCGAACTCCGCGACTTCCCATATGGCAGCGACCGCTAACGCGACTACGAGTGCGAACATCTGCCGCGAGGATGCCGGGATTCGGCTCGCGAGCGAAGGCACGATCAACATCGTGCGCAGCGCGAAGAACGCCACGCCGCGCCGCCTGCGGCGTGGAACACGTAGTCATATGTGTCCGCGAAGCCTGAGCCGACGGAGAGCAGGAACGCGACGGCGACGGCAATCGGCGCCCAGCCTGGATCCAACATGAGCCGAAAGATCATACGTACGTTCTGCAAGCCCTTGGTGCTCATGTAGCCGACACCCCATCTGATCCTGCGGCTCCTTAGGTCTTGAACTTGAAGGGTTTGCCCTTGAGCGTCTCGAGCTTCGTCTTCTGGTCGGCGGTCAGGATCTCGAGCATCTTGTCTCCCAGCTCGATA
The DNA here is from genome assembly GCA_025451715.1 of Fimbriimonadaceae bacterium. Classification (GTDB taxonomy): domain Bacteria; phylum Armatimonadota; class Fimbriimonadia; order Fimbriimonadales; family Fimbriimonadaceae; genus JADFMN01. The sequence continues at coordinate 1,060 of JANWJY010000131.1, forward strand.
TGCCGCTTTTTCATGGCCTTCATGGCTGACGCAGTTCGCATCTCGCCCATCAACTTGATGAGCTCCAATGTCGCATCGGACTTGGCGGTTGCTGCCTTCTCCCTTTGTTCATCGGTGAGGGCGAGCGCGGCGGCGACTTTCGGATCGGTAAGCGCATAGCCGCTGTTCGCTTGGATAAACAGCTCTTCTAGCCGGGAGCGCTGAGGCTCAGTGAAGATCGGTTCAAAATCGATGTCCATGCTGCCCATCGGGTCAGAGAGGTCGATCTGTCTGGTTCCGGCTTCGATCTCCTTTTGCGCAGTCTTGACCGCCTCCTGGATCTTCTTGTCCTGGTCTTTGGTGACCTTGAGCTCCTTCTTAGCGTCGGGCATCATGGAAATCATGAGTCGGCTCGTGGCGCCGGTCATCGATCGCTGTGCCGGGCAGGCAGCAGCAACGAGGAGCAGGAGTGCGGGAGCGATGAACCGTGCCATGACCCATTTTAGCCGTTGCAGCACCATCACTCGGCGACATCGAGGCGAGTTTTCACGCTGTCGCCTTCCTCAAGTTTTTCCGCCTTCCGGACGCTCGCTTTGAGAGGCACGATATAGAGGCCGTCCTTGGGCCAGAGAGCAGTCTTATACTCGGTCTTGCCGATGCGCACAGTGACCGGGATCATCCCCCAGCCGTAGGTCACCAGCTTCTCCATCGCCTTGATCTTTCGCGCGTGCTTTTCTGGCACGGTGACGAAGTAGAACGGGGCTGGTCCGCGCCAGTACCAGATCTTGCCGGTGATTTCGATGGTCACTGGTTGAGTTTAGCGAGTCCTCACGGTTGTGGCAGCACTGATCTGCGGCTCACCCAGTCCGTATCGATTCCGCGGGCCATGAGGAGCTCGGAGAGCTGGCCGACATGGCCCTGGAGGTGGCGCAGCGTCAGGAGCTCATGCGAGAGTTTGGGGAAGTCTTTGTACCAGCGAATGCCAGACTCCGCGCTGTCGAGGCCGAGTCCGTCGATCGTCGGATCGAGAATGCCGTCCACGAACGCGATGTAGTCGAGCAACTCCTGCTTCGATGAGGGCTCGGCGTTCTCCGGGAACTCGTACGGCTCGATGTCCCAGGGCTTTTGCCACATCCCCTCGTAATAGCCCTTCCGGCGGCCGGGCCAGGGTTGGAACGCGTCTTCGTTCTGGCCGAGGTAGAGGTGGGTGAAGTAGACGGTATGGAACGCGATGCGCCAGAAACTTCGAATACAAAACCTGTCACCGTCGTCATCGCGGCGCGATGGGGAAGTCCAAAGGTCATCAGGGCACTTCTCGACACATTCCGCGAGCATGGCTAGGCCCGCGTGGTACTGCTCTTTTAGGGCGGCACGGACGTCCATGCAGGGATTCTATCCTCCGCGCTGGTATACAGTCGAGTCATGGACGTCACAGAAGCCCTGCTCGAATCGTGGGACCGTCAGTGCAAGATCGTAGAGGCAGTCGCCTCGAAGGTTGACGAGTCGAACAGGCACGTGAAGCCATCGGAGGACGGATGGCCGCTCGACAAGCAGCTCGCGCACATGCACAACGTGCGGAAGTTCTTCTTGTCGCAGGTCGCGCCTGATCGCGCGGCGGGCCTTGGGACAGTGTATGCAGATGAAGAAGGGACGCCGATCGCGGACCTGGATGCAATCAAGAGCCACTTGAAGGGAAGCGGCGTAGCCGTGCGAGAGGCCGTGCGCGAGGGCATCGCGAAAGGTTGCGGTCCAATGAAGAGCGAACACGTGACATACGACAACCCTGTTCTGCTCATGCAGCACATGGTATGGCACGACGGCTGGCACGTGGGGTTGATCTTCCTTGGTCTTCGCTTGAACGGACAGGAGCCGCCCGAGGAATGGGAAGAGCCAAACGTCTGGGGCCAGTGGCGCACCGAGAGTTGGTAACAACACAAAGGGGCGGTTGCGGATGGAGGTCAGAGATTAAGCCGGACATCGAGCGACTACAAAGCGAGCTGGAGGTGTTCGAAGTCATGACCGCGGGCTTCGTCGGGAGCATCGTGCGTGCGGCACACCAGGTCCCGGACGACAAGTGGAACTGGAGCTTCTCAGAGGGCACTCCCACTCCACGGGAGGTTTGCGAGCACACCTTCTTGTGGCTTTGGTGCGACCGACAGCAGGTGACAGTGTTTGATAGGAGCCTACACCGTCCGACGCCCGAGCTTCCGTCCGCCCGCGTACCAATGATCCGAGTCTTAGAAGTGGAAGGAGAGGAGTGGCGGCGTCTGGTCAGGTCGCTGACCACCGCACAGCTTCTCGATGAGCGCGAATCGTGGGACGGCGAGTTTCGGAACATTCGGGCGTTCCTGTTCCACATCGGGCAGCACGTGATCTACAAAGCAGGGCAGATGTGGATGCTCTGCTACGGGCTGGGACTTGACGGAACTGGGCCGTACGCCGCTCCGCACCCAAACGAAATCTATCTGTTCCCCGACGTATCGCCTTGGCCAGCTCCACGACCGTAACGCAAGCTGAGCCAGAATAGGACTCTCAACCATGCTAAACGACGCTTCTCCGTTGCCCGGATACCAAGACCCCTACGGCCTTCTCTGCGCGATTCTGCAGGACGGCACGAACGAGTGGCGGTTGGAGATGGACCAAGACCTTCCTGCGGAGGCAATGGTCTGGCAGGCGTATCCAGGTGGGCACTCGATCGGGGGCTGCATCCTGCACAACATTGGCGTCGAAGTGTTCTGGCTCGAGAACTACGTGCTTGGCAGAGAGTTCGACCCCGAGGAAAAGGCGCTCTTCCAGTGGGACGAGACCGACGTAGATACGTGGAAGTGGGCCGTTCCTCCTCACAAGCCGCTGTCTTGGTATTTCGCGCTGCAGGACCGCGTCAGGGCAAGGGTCTTGGAATCTATCAAGCAGTGGCCCGAGCCCGACAAGGAGATCGAGGGCTGGGGCAAGTCGCGCACGCCGCGATGGGTGTTCGGCCACGTGATCCAGCACGAGTCGTATCACGGCGGGCAGGCGGTGCTGTTGAACCGACTGTGGCAACTCAGAGGATCAAGCGATCAAGACTGACATGAACTAGACTCTCTCCATGATCATCCGCCCAGCCAAAGTCGGTGAGCACATGGCGTTGACGGAACTGGCGTTGCGGTCGGTGCAACAGGGCTGGGGGTACTCCGAGGAGTTCATGGCGTGGGAGCCGGAGGCGATCACTGTCTCGCCGGCGCACATAACGGACGCGGTCACGCGCGTGCTGGAGTCTAATGGGCGAATGCTCGGTTTCTACGTTCTAACGGGCAGGCCGCCGGAGATTGAGATGTCCCGTCTGATGATCGAGCCGGACGCGATCTGGCTTGGGAACGGGCGACGGCTGTGGGATCACGCAGTCGCAACAGCTCGATCGCTCGGCGCTCGTCTGATTACGCTTGACGCCGACCCCAATGCCGAGCCGTTCTACCAACGCATGGGAGCAGAGACAGTCGGTGAGCACGAGTGGGAGCCGCCGATGATGCCGGGCTGGCGCGTTAAGAAGATGCGCTACTTGATCCCGACCAATGGCTAGCCAAGGTGCGCCCCGTTCATTTAGCCTTGAGTACCGACCACAACTGGTAAGTCGTGCATGGCACGTCGCGCCGCGAAGCACGCGCGCCTGACGTCTTAAGACCTGAGGCACAACATGACTTCGACGATTCGACTTCGCCTGACAGCGCGGGCCCTCATCGCTGGCGCAGTGGCGACATTGTGCGGAAGCGCTTCCGCCCAGCTCTACTTTTCGGACCTCTTCAACCCGGACTTCGAGACGGGCCACATCAATCGGGTGAACACGAACGGCACGGGCTTTCAAGAGCTCCTCAGTACAGGCGGAGGCATCCGCGGGCTCGGCGTAGATATTGGAGCGGGAAAGATGTACTGGGCCGACGTGAACAACCTCGTCATCCGCCGGGCTGACCTCGACGGCAACGGCCAAGAGGACCTCATCAACCTGCCAGGCGGTGAGGAGCCCGCCTTTCCATCGGCTCTCGCTTTGCACAACGGGAAGCTCTATTGGGGCGACCAGACCTTGGGAACGATGAACCGTGCGAACCTCGACGGGTCAGACGCCGAAGTGCTCTTTGCAACCCCGTTCCATCGTGGCCTTACCATCGACCAGGTCAACGGCAAGATGTACTGGAGCACGTCGATCAGCGACGTCAAAGGCGAGATCTGGCGCGCTAACCTCGACGGTACTGGCCGCGAATTGGTGGTGTCGAGCCTTGACGCGCAGTTTAAGCCCAATAAGATCGCCCTCAATGTCGCAGGTGGAAAGATCTACTGGACAGACTACGTCGTCGACATCGTGCGTCGATCAAACCTGGACGGCTCGGGCATCGAGACCCTTTACACGCCACCGTTCAACCGCAATCCGCAGGGGATTACTCTCGACCTGCAAGCAGGCGTCGTGTACTGGGGGCAAGACATTGAGATCGATGGGCACACCGGCAAGATCATGGCGATGAACCTTGACGGCTCGAACGCCCACGACTTCCTTGGAGGGTTCGGCCACATCAACGAGATCGTGTATGCGGTGCCGGAGCCTGCTACGTCAATCGCCCTTGCTGCTGGAATGCTCGGGTTGTTGTGCCGTCGGGCTCGCCGTCGCAAGCCGCAGTCTGCTGTTGGGAACTAGCGGCTAGCCAACCCGTGGTCTGAGCCTTGGGCCGACGATTCCTTGAAGAAATCCCAACCCGACGTTCGGGTTGGGAAAGAGGATTTGCTCGTAAGCGTGAGTGGTTACGGAGCGGGGGTTGCTACTGTGTTCTGGTCGAGGTTGACTGCGGTCTGGGCGAGCAGCCGACCGTTCACGAGCGCCTGGTTGCCCAAGTTGATCGCGTTCTGTGCCAGCACGACGCCTTCAAACGTCGAGTTCGCACCGAGTGTCACGGAAGTTCCAGCGACTTGCCAGAAGATGTTCTTGGCCCTTGCACCGCCAGAGAGGAACACGCTCGTCGCTGCCGCCGTCGTGAGGACTCCGTCGATCTGGAAGATCCAGACGTCGTTCGGTCCACCGGAGATGGTGACGTTAGTGCCGAAGGGAAGCGTCACTCCTGTGCCCCACTTGTAGAGTCCCGGGGCGAGGGTGAGCCCGCCGATGTTGCCGGCGCCTAGGTCGAGAAAGTCGGGGAGCAGGCGCGTCGCAGCGTCCGTGTAGGCAGTGCCCATATCGTTCGAAGCTGTCGTGACGTTCGTCGGTGTGGGTGGCGCATAGTCGAATGCGTATACGTTTCCGGTCACCTGCGTAGAAGTGGAGAACGCACCGTTAAGAGGAAGCACGAGCGCAAATCCGGTAATCGCGGTCGAGGTGACACCGGGCCCTGCACCCATGTGTCCCGTGATGTCCGCGGGAACGGTCGCGTTGTCGATGCCTGTATTGGCAAAGATTGCGTAGTTGCCCGCCAGTCCGAGACTGACGCGCTCCGGCCCTGCACCATCCGCTGCTCCCCCGCCAAAGCCGCCGCAAGCAGAGAGCACAAAGGAAAGTAGGACCGTAAGGCACAAGAAGAAGCCATATCTGTAGATTCTCATCTTGGGTCTAGGCTACAAGCTCAATGGGCCTGCAACAAGTCGGCTCTATGCCTGTCAGCGAGTTAGCTGACAACATTCATACAGCAAGAGGTTCGAGGTTCTCGGAAGACTTCTATTGTGACTGCCCTGCCGAATGGCGGGGAAGCGAATGGAATCCGGATCACACGATCAGGTGATGCGACGACCGAGTTCGCGCTGGTCGTCGTCTCTGAGCACACGCTCTTGGTTTGCGGCCCTTAGCTCCCGGAGTTCGCGCTCGAGCATCTCCAGCCTTTGGAGCGTCTCGTTGCTCGCCTTGCCGTGGATCAACTCCGCCATCGCGCGCTGATGCCGCAAGAAGAGCATGGAGAGCGGAACAATTACGACGAGCCCAAAGAACGCGAACGCAGCGACCAGTTGCGCAATCTTTTCAGGATCCATAGTTATGGGACGGATTCGCGCCCGGCCCCGTTGCGATGGCGACCGGATCGCAGGGACAACCTCAAAGGTTGTCCCTGCTCCGAATCGGTCACTCTCGACGCTTACCGGACTCGCACGCCGGAGGGACCGTCAAACTGGTCCACGCCCGATCCGGTGCTTCCAAAGCTCAGGGGGCCCGAGCCGCCAATGTCTTCGACGCGCTCAAGAGTGTCCGTGCCCTGCGAGACGAAGTAGATCCTTCCAGAGTCGGGGTCGTAGCTGGCACCTTGCGGCGTACTGAAAGCAAGCGTGGTCCAACCCGTCGTGGACATGACGTTAGTCTGGACGAGCCGGCCCTGCCTGTCTGCAATCAACATCTGTCCCAATCCGTTCAGTGCGATGTCGACCGGAGTGTCGAACTCTCCGACTCCAGTGCCCTCGACACCGAGTGTCGTCCAGCCGGCGCCCGCCATGTTGTCGATTCTGACGATGCGATCGTTGAATGCGTCGGTGACATAGATCCGAGCGCTCGAGTCGACTGTGATTCCAACCGGCGCGTTAAACTCGTTAGTACCGGAGCCCAAGCTCCCGAACGCAATCCAGCCCGTTCCCGTAATATCGCTTATGCGAACGATCCTGTTGTTGTCCTGGTCAGCGATGTAGATCTCGTCGATGCTGTCGATGAAGATTCCGGAGGGGCCGTTGAACTCGTCGACGCCGGTCCCCGTAGTGCCGTAAGTGACCCAGCCTGCTCCGGTCATATCGTTGATTCGCACGATCCGGTTGTTGGCGTAGTCGGCGATATAGATCCTGCCCAGTGAGTCGAATGCGACCCCCCAGGGAGCGCTGAACTGGTTGACGCCGCTGCCTGTACTGCCGAATGTCGTCCATCCCTCGCCGAGCATGCCGCGAACGAGCACGATGCGATCGTTGCCGCCATCTGTGATCACGATGAACGGCAGGACGATGGAACCGCCTCCACCACCTCCGCCACAGCCAAATAGGCAGAACGCGGCGACAAGCGCCATGACCCAAGCGAAGAGCAAAGCTCCAATTCTGCTGCGACCAGTGCGAAAAATCTTCATGGGATGCCTCTGAGGTAGCGCCATTGCGCCGCCCATACGCACATGATACACGAGTATCTAGCGGCCGGGAGGGCTGAAACACTGGGCCCGAGCGGTCACGCGGATTTTCGGGGCCACGCCGCCGCACGGCTCCGAGCGATGCAATCTGTGACGGTCTGGCGAAGGTCGCACGGTGGCCTTTCGAACCGAAGTCCAGCCGTCCACGCGAACCGAGCCGAGAGAATCGTTCGACAGTCCTCTTCGAATGCGACAAACTTGCTCTCAAGGATGCGTCGGTCTAGGCGCGGTAGCACGGCGACGATCGAATCATCCAAAAGCGTGACGATCGAGAGCGGATGCCCGAGCCGATCATGCATGTAGTCTTGGGCGATACAAAGTTCGTTCCGACCAGGCGATCGCGTTTCCGGAAGTATAGGTGTGGGAGCCGAAACGAGGATCGCGCATTCGAGTCCTTCAAGCCGTTCGACGATCTCAATAGTCCGATCAAACGTGGCGAAGCATCCCTTAGGCGCCCGCGACCTGCTAACAACATTGAGGTGGACATCGACGGTGTAGTATCGCAGCCCCGCGGTGAACGCGTATTGGCACGGCAAGTGTCCTCCTAGTACACCGTGGTAGGTCGGCCCGGCAGAGACCCCAACAGGCGCTACTGCCTCGGCCAGGGGCATTCCGATAAAGCTTGCCGCGCCGCAAGGAGCCGATCCGTGCCGGTGTGCCCGCACGATGGTGCCGTCTTTGTCGACCTCGAACTGAAGCGTGCGAACGAACGGTTCCACCTGTAAACACCGATCCACCTTGGTTATCGGCCCAGGTATTGGAACCGGTCATCGGCGTCGTTACTAGGGTTTTGGCTTTGAGTCCGAGTCGGTTCAATAACAGCCCAAGGCACTTGCGGAACTGGGCAAGGGTAATCTCTTTGCCAAGAGAAGACAAGATGCTTACTGCGTTCCTGCTCGCTGCAACCGCCTCACCAAACCAGATTCAGAACCAGGCTTACTTCGCCATCCTTGCCGAGACAAAGATCGGGCGGATGGCCGGCATGCCGGTCATGGATCTGAGCGATCTGCCGAAGGGCTTCAAGCTGCCGAAGGAGGCAATGATGTTCGCCGGCACCCCTACCCGCATCCTCAACGTGCGGCTTTGGTCGCCGACAATTGCCCCCGATAACGCGACGGCCTTTGTAACGCCGCCAGCCGGACTCAAGCAGGGGCCAAAGCTCGACCTCGAGCTCTACCGACCGAAGGCAACGGACACAACGGGCGGCGACGTCAAGGACTTCGACCCCGACTCCAACCCCGAGTTCACGATCAAGATCTATTGGGGCTCATCGGAGACCGTGCGGGAGGGACAGCCACGTGTGATCAAGTGGACCGGCCTCGACGAAAGCCAGAAGGCGGCAATGCGGCAGCAGGCGCGCGAGGCGCGGGCCACCAACTCCTACTTCTACAAAGCGGGATGGACCACCGGCTTCTGGCCGACGAGCAAGCAAGCGGGCGACATCGCCACGGACGCTTCGCTCGTGGGCAAGTACTCGCTCACGACGTCTTACACAGGGAACGTCGAGATCGACGCGCCGAGCAACGTCACTTTCCTCGATCCCATCGAAATCACGAAGCCGGACCTTGAGAAGAAGATGGACTTGAAGAAGTCGATCCCGTTCACATGGAAGCCGATCCCCAACGCGCTCGGGCTTTACGCGTCGATCTTCGGGATGGAGGGGAAGAGCACCCTGGTTCTTTGGAGCTCATCCGAAGTTTTCGCGGAGGGGCTGATAGGGGACATGGGCTTCCTACAAATGGCAGAGGTCAGGGAATTCGTTGCGAAGACGATGTTCATGCCTGGCGACGCGGTCAAAGTGACGGTTCCGATTGGAATCTTCGCGAACGCCGACGTGGCGATGATGCAGATGGCCGGCTATGGGCCCGGTGCAGCGCTTGAGACCGCGCAGCCCCTTCCGCGTATCCAGACGAAGACCAGCCTGAACCTCATGCTCGGCGGCAAGCAGGTGCGGGGCTTCTAGGCCCGACCGTCCAGGTCGCCCGTTTTCCGGGCGATCTGGCGGACATTGCTGAGTTAGGTCAGACGCTGAAGTTCGTTCTAGAGGTCAGAGCTAAGCGGGTCTTCGTGTAGCCGAGCCGTGAGAGGCTCTTTCTCGCGTTGAGGGCGATCGAGTCGATCTCGACGGTTCGGATGCTTGCGTTCCAGTAAACTTCGCGTCGTGCGTTTTCACTGATGAAGCGTAGGGGAACCATGGTGCGCCCGCCAACCATCGTCGCCGGAACATCGAGCGCGACCCGGTTTCCGTTGACGATCGCTGTGCGCGACCCGATTTGCATAGTTATCTTTCGGTCGTGGTCGATTATGTGCACCGACTGAGTGGAGAGGTCCCAGTGGACGTTAGCTCCGAACTCTTCGAACACGCCCCTCAGAGGAACCATGACCCTGCTACTGATCATTTGAGGTTGGACGTCGGGGAAGTCGACCGTCGTGCCATCGACGGTCACATGGATGCCTTGTGCGCTAGCAGCGGTGCCTGCGAGCACGCATAGCGCGGAGGCTAACAAGTATGCGGTTTTCATTTTTGACTCTCACTACGAATCTACAGCCGGAACTGGTGCATCGCATGAAAATCTGCCGCATGGCTGAAAAGCTGTGAACGTTTAGCAAAAATACCGTTCACACTTGTGGACGGGCAATAAATGACAGTCAACTCCCGAGTTCGGTGACTGGGTGTCATCGCATGAGACTGGAATGTGATCCCCACGCCCGCGCCAGGCGACCGGGAATAATGGGGCCATGAAGTCTATCGAGATTCACCATTGCCCCGTCTGACCGATCAAGCAGTCGATGGCCGCCAGGGTGGCGGCACAGCTCAAGGAGGAGACAGGCGCACACGTCGAGACAGTGAAGGGCGGCCTCGGAGAGTTCAGCGTCCACATCGATGGCCACAAGGTCGTCGACACGAACCGTCTTTGGTATCCGGCTGCGGACAAGATTGTCGAGAAGATACGGCGGATTCTCGAAGAGTAGCGGGAACTGCGACAAAAGTACCAGGTCTGTATTGGCTCACCTACAAACATTGCTGGTTCAATTCAACCTGGTTACTGTCCGATTTCCCTTTTTACCAGTGTGTACCCACACGCGCAACAGACGCCGCAAGACTGGCGGTCACAAGAAGTGGGGCGCGTCTGCACGACTGTTCGTACGGGTCAGACCGCTCGTACCTGGAGACCAACGATGAAATGCAAACATTTGATTCCGTTGCTCGCTCTGTCCTACGTCGCTCTGGCGTGCGGCGGCGGCTCGAGCGACCCACCGACTTCCGGCGCGTTCTTCATTACTGACAGCCTGGACACTCACGATCATGTGTGGGTGACGATTACCAAGATTGCCCTGACCACCTCTGCAGGGAACCAAGTTGACGTCTTTAACGACCCGCTTGGGCAGACCGTAGACCTCAAGACCCTTGCAGACGGCGGCGGCCAGCGGTACGCGTTCTTTGGAAAAGTCAGATCCGGTACGTACACGGCGGTCACGATTACGGTCGACAAGGACCTCGTGCTCTTCTCCGGCGGCAGCACTACTGGCGACGAGCGCGTGTTCGCTGGCAACAACGGTACTACGGCCGATCTTGCGCTCACCTTTGCGGCGGCAAAGCAAGTCAGCCCAAGCAGCCCGCTGGCGATAGACTTCGACCTCACCAATTGGACCGACGGCGGAGTTGAAGTGACCGGTAGTCCGTTCCTTGCGGAAACAGCCGCGGTTGGAATCGACAACATGACTCGGCACGAGCCCATGAACCTTCACGGGACAGTCCGCGACCTGACCGGTACCGCCCCATCGCAGACGTTCCGCATGGACCTGGACGACACGGCCGACGTCTCAGTGACGACGGACTCAGAGACCGTACTCATCGGCATGAGCTCGCTGAGCAACGACACACTGGTCCGAGTGCGCGGCACCTTCTCGACGACGACGAACGCCTTCATCGCGACATCGATCGTTGCAGAGGCTGAGGACAGCGATCCGCAATTCGAGGGCCCGGTGTCGAACATCCTCATAGACGGCTCGTTCGATATTGAGATCGAAGAGGCAGAGAACACTCTCCCGTTGTTTACAACTGCCCACGTTGTCACGGACGTCAATACCGTGTTCACCGACGTTCAAGGCAACGTCGTTACCTCGACTGAGTTCTTTGTGCTGCTGCTCACTGGCACAGAGCTCGAAGTGAGAGGTAGTTACAACACGCAGACGAACGTGATGACCGCAGTGCGCGTTGAGTATGAGCATGAAGTGGTCGGCGACCCCTAGAGCGGTTGCAGCTAGCGCGATGAACCATCAGGTTGGTGCGCGTTAGAAGTGCACAGCGTGGCTCCCCGGTCCCCGGGGAGCCACGCTTTCCCTATTCGGTGGCGGTTCTCGTCCTCCGCACGTCGCGCACATTCAGTCCGAGGCTCATCGTTAGCGAAAAAATGAACACCCACATCGCCACAGTGTTCGCCAGCGAGACCGGTAGCTCCCAGCCGGTCAGGTTACGTACGAGCAGTACGATGTAGCTGTCCGCAGTCTCATCAATCCCCATAGCGCGCCGGATCTGCCAGTGCCAGTCCGTGCAAACGCAGTAGCCCACCCCGTACCAAATCCCGAGAACGCTCCACCCCGCTAGTGTCGCGAGAAGCGTGACCAAGTTCCACCTTCGTGTCTTCCTCGGTATCCACCCGAACACGTTGAACAAGATCAGCGCCGTGTGGAACACGAAAAAGCCGATGTTCAGAATTGCCAACATCACTGAACAGCATAACACCGGTCATATCGAGAGGTTCCAATCGTCCAAACATCATGCGAAAGACTCGCCTACAAACCGTACTGGTTGCCGCCGTGCTCACCCTCGCGACAGCAAGCGCCGGATCGGGCCAAGGAGGAACGCCGATCGCGGATGTGCGTCTCGAAGCACGGATGCTCGCCAATGACTGGGTCCGTACGGCTTCAGTTGCAAACCTCAACGACCTCGCCTTTCGTACCTCCGCGTTTGCTGGGATGGTCCCAAGCGTTACCGTCAAGCTCGACGGACGGGTGCACAGTGCTGACCGTGTGCTCATGGACAGTGCCAATACGATCCTTGGTCCACACGGCGACGGCGAAGACGCTCAGGCCATACGCAACATCACCTATACCCTCGACCTGATCGCTAACGGTAACTCTCAATAGCGCCCCTCCGCTCCTGCCCGGGCTGGTGGGCAGGAGTCAGGAGGATTGGTGTGAGGTCAGAACTTTGGCTGATGATCGTCGATGTTCTCGGAGGTCAGTTGCATCTGGTTCGCCCCGTCCAGGTCCATGATCCACACGTGAGACATGCCGTCGTTGCGGACATACGTGATCTTCGTGCCGTCTGGGCTGATCTGATGCTGGAACTCGAGGGAGGCGGAAGAAGTGAGGTTTGTCGGCGCTGTCCCGTCCAAGTTCATGGACCATAGGTCGCCGTCGAGGATGTACACGACCTTAGGCCCGTTCGGAGAGATCTGCGGCGATGCCTCCGTCCCCAACGTGCTAGTCATGATCTCTTGGTTGAGCCCGTCTGAGTCCATGCGCCAGATGTTCTCGCCACGGACAAAGTAGATGCTCGTGGCGTCGTGGCTGAACACTGGCGTTACGTCGATCTGTGCGTCGTCCGTCAGGCGAGTCGGGTTGGAGCCGTCAACGCCGACCACATAGATCTCATAGTTTCCATCGCGGTTGGACTGGAACACTAACCTTGAGCCGTCTGGGCTGAAGCTTGGGTTTGTGTTCGTGCCGTTCGCGTTCGTGAGGTTCAGCTTGTCTGAACCGTCGGTCGACATGATCCACAGGTCTGCTCCGCGAAACCACGCGATCTTGGTCCCGTCCGGGCTGTAGATCGGTGTCGTATTGAACGTCGCGCCAGTCGTCAGTTGTTGCACGTCCGTTCCGTCCGGATCCATCGTAAAGATGTGCCTGTTCCCGTCGCGCTGGCTCTCGAACACGATCCTAGTCCCGTCCGGGTTGACGGAACCGTTGAGGTCTGCACCGGCCGCATTGGACAGGTTTACGAGTCCTCCGCCAGACAAGTTCATGATAAAGATCTCGTTCTCGCCGCCGATCGATCTGTAGAAGACGATCCTCGAACCGGGGACGATGCCCCCGCCACCTGCGGCTCCTCCACCGCCGCCGCCACAGCCCGGCATACACGCGAGAAGTCCGATGCAAGGGATGATGAGTAAGGCTTTCTTCAACATGGCGTCCACGTTCCTGGCTGCACGGTACTTCATGCTCAATCGAGAATTGGACGATTGCCGGTGCCCGTGCTTACGACTGGTAAAAGTGCGAATCATCGTGCAACCTACGAATCCGAGATCGCACGCGTAATTAGCAAAAGTACCAGGGCATTCTTCACAGGGGTTTCGCTGATAGACGACCGCATCCTTGTGTTCTCGCTGCCACTTTCGAACGATAATGTATCAGGATGCGCTGCAGGGTCTGCTTCGACGAGCTCAAGGACAAGGATCTCGTTTGCCGAAGGTGCGGTGAGGCGACCGACTTTTTTCGAACGCAAACGCGCACCAGGCTCTGGCTACGACTACTCGGATACTACGCGTTGTTCGGTGTCATCGCGTATGCGATCGTGACACTCTTACTTAGCGGACGGTAAAACAGAGAACAACTCGACTGGCTCGGACTTGCCTTTCAGCTCGTGATATCCAAGGCTCTCCTGCGGAAACCCTGAGCCCGTAAGGCGGTCGGCGATCTCCTTTGACACCAAGAAGTCTCGTCCAAGCGGAGCACACATGCCAACGATCCGCGCGGTCGTGTTCACTGCATCCCCGTGGTAAACGATTTCGCTTTTCGCACGTCCCACTTCTGCCGCCACAACTGATCCCATGTGTACGCCAGCTTTGAAAGTCGGAACGACTCCAAAGCGCTCCTGATAGAGTGGGGCGCGCTTCGCAATCTCCTCCTGCATGCGGAAGAACAGCCTCACACAGTTGGCGTTCTTGAACGCTCTCTCGGGACGCCACACGATCACGGCCTCGTCGCCGATGTAGTGCGACACAGTAGCCTTGGTCGCGAAAACTGCCCACCCAAGATCGTTGAAGAACTCTTGGATTAGCGCCGAGAACTCAAGGTTCCCCAGGCGCTCGGCGAGCGGCGTAGAGTCCTTAAGGTCGAGGAACATAAAGACGCCCACCTCCTCGCGCGGCCTGTGGTACTTGCCTGTGATCCAGCTCACTACGACAGCCATGCCTCCAAGCTTGCGTAACACTTGATGAGCCATCGTGATTGCGAAGAACAGGGTGATGCTCAAGTAGAACGACTTTGTTAGAACTGGTTGAGAGATGACTTCGAGCGTTCGCTCGATCACGAGGGCGTCAAGGAGAGACTTGTGGCTGAAGATGGCGACGATTGCGATGATATTGAACACGATCAGCATCGTCCCAACGATAAAGAACGTGGTGACCTGTAAGATGATCGCGGGGAGAAACGGGAATTTGCGCGTGTACGGCACCAAAACAAAGAACAGAAAGCTGATCGTCGGCCCAGCAGTCACCGCACTGATCGCCCCGGCTAGGAACGCGGGGAGAACACCCATGTCCTTCGCCGTGAAAATGAGCATGAACACGCAAGGAAACACGAACGCGTAGCATGCGCCCATAAGCGAGTACCGAAAATAGACCTTCCACTTATCGTGCATCGTTCGTCCGAGGATACATCAGCCCGCGAGATCGGCTACGGTGATTCGCATCTGCATCGGTGGTCCTGGCTCAACAACGCTCCCGACTTGCTCAAGACCCCGATTATAGTTACCGTAGACGTGCCAGTTCGCAGGAGCACGACCGATGTTCCGCGTCCACTTCGTCCCCATCTCAGGGTTGTCGTTGATCTCCCACACCTGGATCCGACCCTTGTAGAGCGAGTAGTCCATCCGCGCCCACTGATGACCCGAGTACGCGTAGATCTCTTCGATCTGATCGCGGAGTGAGAGATCGGTGACATGTGCGAGCTCTTGATCGGCGACCAGGTTTCGTACACTTGACTTACGCTTCATCATCCAGTGTCGCCCAGCCATCAGGTGCTTACCGAACACATGCGTGCCGATCTTTTGCGCGCCGTACTTCGTGAACACGCCATCGATGCTTGTGTCAATGTACTCGACGACCATGAGCCTTTCGAGCGGGTGTCCGTCCTTCGAGAGCCTCTCAAGCGCAACGTCGAGTCCCGAGCGCGTCCCAAATGGCTCTGTGATCGGCCCAATGTGCCGGTCTTCGTATCGTACGAAGGCAGGGAACCGCACATCGAGGGGCAGAGACAGCGCGCGGTGTACGTTGAAGTCGTTCACTCCGCTCTCACACAGGTGCTTCAAGAGCTCGAAGCGACCGACGATCTGGGACGGATCGTTCAGAACAGCACACTCGGCGGGCCGAGCCGCGAGATTTGTGTACGCGGCCTGCGAGATCCGTTTCTGCTCAGCCGTGCACGGCTCGCTGTCCGTGACCAAGTAGATCCCTCTGGGCCATGACTCTCGCGAGAGAACATCGTCGTACAGTACGACTTGCAGACGGCTCCAGATCCGGTACGACAGGGGCGACTTGAAACGCGACATCGTGTGCGCGCCCTTTCGGGTGCAGAGGTGGAAGATCGGGGCGCGTTCCATGCGGGAAGGGTGATTGTATCCAAGAAGTAAACTTGCCAGATGCCCATGACCGCAGAAGGCAAAGAGCGGCTCGACCGGTTCGTCGCCCGCAAGATGCCCGAGCACAGCCGCACCCGCGTCGTGCAGGCGATCAGGGAGGGGCAGGTTAGCGTCGAGGGCGAAGTGGTCACCAAGCCCAGCCACGAGCTACGGCCTGGCCAGCAGGTCGACGTCCAGAGCATCCCAGAGTCCGAGCCTCACAACCTCGAGCCAGCCGAGATTCCGCTCGACGTGCGGTACGAGGACGAACACTTGCTCGTCGTGAACAAACCAAGGGGCATGGCGAGCCACCCCGCTCCAGGCCTCGGACCGAGCACGCTCGTCAACGCACTGCTTGCGCGCTCGCACTCGCTGAGCACGCACGCAGGCGACTGGCGGCCCGGAATCGTCCATCGCCTCGACAAGGAGACCACTGGACTGATGATCGTCGCCAAGAACGACCGCGCTCATCGCGCGCTCGCAGAGCAAATCAAGAGCAAGCACGCCGAGCGGGTCTACGTCGCCGTCGTCTTTGGTCAGCCCGAACATGCCCAGTTCACAATCAACAAGCCGATCGGCCGAAACCCCGGCGTTCCGTCGCTGATGACGGTCAAGCAGGGGGGAAGGGAAGCCATTACGCACGTCCGTGTCATCCCGAGCAAACTCGAACCCCTCAACCAGTCACTCGTCTGCTGCCGCCTGGAGACCGGCCGCACGCACCAGATCCGCGTCCACCTCTCGAGCATGGGACATCCTGTGAAAGGGGACAAGCAGTACGCTAAGAAACCTTGGAACGAGGGACCGATGCAGCTCCATGCTGCGCTGCTCGCCTTCGACCACCCAGCGACGGGCGAGCGCGTCGCGGTGTATGCTGAGCCCCCAGACGACTTTGAGTTGAAGACTGAGAGGGAGGAAGTGGAGCGATGGCAATAGAGTCGGGAAGTGCATATGAGCGAGTTCAGCGGGATGGCGTGAGACGGGCCACGAACGTCGACCTTCTAGCTATGATCCTCGCGCGGGAGCAGCGCGACGTCGCCGCCTGTGAGGCGGACGCAACCCGGCTTGCAGAGCGATTCAAGGGCGGCCGACTGCTAGACGTTGGACCAGCTGACCTCCGCGAGAACACAGGGCTCGAGCCGTTCGAAGTCCTCCAGCGGCTAGCGGCGATCGAGTTGGGGCGACGCGGTCAGTCATTCGGACGAGGCGAAACGGTGCCCCTGAACAGTGCCGACGCAGTGCACGAGCACTTCCGCTTTCTCGAGTGCGAGAAGCAAGAGCGCTTTTGCGCCGCGTACCTCGACAGCAAGAACCAACCGGTCAGCACTGTGACCGTCCACATCGGCACAGTGAACATGAGCGTCGTCGGTCCGCGAGAGGTCTTCCGTGAGGCCGTCCGCGAGAACGCTGCGTCCTTGGTCGTCGCGCACAACCACCCGAGCGGCGATCCTTCACCGAGCCCAGAGGACATCGCTGTGACCCGAAAGCTCGCAGAGGTGGGCAAGCTGCTCGACATCCCACTGCTCGACCACGTGATCATCGGGAACGGCAGGCACTTTAGCATGCAAAAGGAAGGACTCTTTTGAACTTTGACGAGAGGTGGGACGGCGTGCTTGAAGAAGTACGCACCGAGATGGACGGGCGGCACAAAGTGCGAGAGGCTGCGCTACAGAAGTGCAGGCTCCTCATCCAGACGTCGAGCAAGTGCATACGGAACATACACCGCAGGCAGTTCGACCAAGCCGCGCAGCTATTGCAAGAAGCGGAGGACCTGAGCCGCACGGCTAGGGAAGAGATGGAGCCGTTCCCGACCGTGCTCTACGCCTCATACCTGCAAGACGCGGAGAAGGAGATGGTCGAGGCCGCCGCAGTGATGGCGATCGTGCAGGACCGGCCAATCCCTTCTTGTTCCGAACTCGGCACGGACATCGTCTCTTATTTGAACGGAATGGGCGAGGCCGCAAGCGAGTGCCGGCGCTACGTTCTCGATGAGATGCGAAGCGGATCCTTGCCTGAGGCCGCGCGGATGCTCTCACAGATGGAGAGCGTCTACGACGAACTTATCACGTTCGACTATCCCGACTCGTTGACCGGTGGGCTCCGCCGCACTTGCGACGCACTGCGCGCCGTGATCGAGCGGACTCGAAGCGACTTGACGATGACTCAAGTGCAGCGCGAACTGTTGGAAGAGCTAAGAAAAGTCAAAGACTAGAGTTCGAAGTTGCCTTCGCCCGGCGGCTTCGGACGCTCGACCTGCTTCGGCGCCAAGACCTTCGTGCGAGAGTTGATCGACGTGATTGCTCCGATCCAAGTGCTTACGACCAAGAAGAGAGGCACGAACACGACAAAGTTAAATTCCTTCACCAACACCTTGTCCCCGAATCCAAACAAACTCGGTAGCCCGCTCAGGCCGTTCGGTGTGAGGACCGCCCATGTCCAAGCCCCGACATACACCACCATGAGGACCACGCCCTTCTGAGTGTCTCCAAGCACAATCTGCCCCAGGCCCGGCAAGAGCATCGACAAACAGCCCGCTGACTTAGCACTTGCGTAACTGTCTGCCAAGCCGACAGAGAGTGACATTGGGTCGCCAGACGAGCCCACGATCGACTCCGCCCACTTCGTCTCGTACGCGACGTTCTCCGGCTCGAGCCGGTGTGCCATCTCATAATGTTCGCGCGCCTTGCGGTACTGCTTTCTCTGCCAAAGCTCGTCGCCCAATGCGGCCTGCACTGCCGCAGCGCCCGGCGCAGCCTCAACTGCCTCCTTAAGGAACCGTTCAGCGACAGAAGCCTGCCCGCGGATGCGTGCGAGGGAAGCCTGCTGCAGCAACCGCTCCGCCTCCATAATCTGCTCGGGCGTCGCCTTGGGCGGAAGCTCTGGCTCTTTCGGCTCCTCAGGTTTTGGGCTCTGTTCGTCCATGGTCAGTCTATGAGGTCAGGGTTCGTCTGCGCGGTGTTCCAGAGCGTCTCAAGGTCGTAGAACTGTCGCTTCTCCTCGAGCATCGCGTGGAAGATCACGTCCCCAAAGTCGAGAAGGAGCCAGCCCTTGCTCGGGCCCGGGTCCTTGCGGTTGGCCCTGATCCCCTCCTCTCGCATCTTGTCGTAGACGTTTTCCGTGATCGCGCGGATGTGAGTGTCGCTCGTCCCGGAGACGATCACCATTCGACTTGTTACGGCCGTCTTCTTACGAACGTCGATCGTCTCGATGCGCTGCGCCTTCATATCGTCCGCGATCCTGGCGATCATCTCGGCCTTTGCTGCTGTAGTTATGTCCTTTTTAATCTTGGTAAAGTCCGTTCTTCTTGATGTAGTCGTGGACGCCCGCGGTAACGAGGTGGGAGAAGTCCTCGCCGCGCACCGCCATGTCCCTAATGTTAGACGATGAGACCGCCTTGGAAGGCGACTCGACAAGG
Organism: Fimbriimonadaceae bacterium; assembly: GCA_025451715.1. Classification (GTDB taxonomy): domain Bacteria; phylum Armatimonadota; class Fimbriimonadia; order Fimbriimonadales; family Fimbriimonadaceae; genus JADFMN01. The sequence goes on from JANWJY010000131.1 coordinate 20,177, forward strand.
TCGATGTGCTCCTGAAGTCCCGTACCGAGCCTGGAAAGTGTGCTCGTCAGGTCGGTGCCGGGTCGCGCGAACACGGCAAGGCGGCACAGTTGGAGGATTCGCTCGGGCTTTTTCCACGAGTCGAAGTACGCCAGCGCATCCAGACCGATGATGAACCAGTAGTCGCCGGGCATAACAAGTTTGAGCTCTTCGAGCGTGTCCACGAGGTAGCTCTCTCCGCCGCGACTCGTCTCGATGTCGCTGACTGCCATCCCATCGAGCCCCTCAATCGCAAGCCGGCACATGTACAGCCGCTTCTTGGCGTCGGTCTGCTTGCCGCGCTTGATCGGGTTCTTGTTGGCCGGGATCCAGATGACCTCGTCGAGCGCGAGCCTTTGCATCGCCTCAGTCGCGATGTGTGCGTGGCCGACGTGCGGCGGGTCAAACGTTCCTCCGAGCAGACCGTACTTCATCTACCAGTCCTCATAGCTGAACTCCCACCCGGCGATCCGCACGGTGTCGCCCTCCATCACGCCGAGGTCGCGAAGCTTGTTCAGCACCCCGATCCTTTCCAGCCGCCTGTGCAAGTAGCGCAGCGACTCGCTCTCTTCTAGCTTCGTCATATGCACGAGCCTCTCGATCCGCTCGCCGGTGACTTCGAAGGTGTGTGGACCCATTCGCTTGACGTCCCAGTTCGGATCGACCTGCTTGCGGAACACCGGCGTAACGACGTGCACTGGCTGGTCTTTTTCTGACTCTTTCAGAAGTGTCGCAATCCTGAACACCAGTTCCTGCATCCCCTGTCCGGTAGCCGCTGAGACGGCCATAGGCTCGACGCCGACGTCGCGAAAGAGCCCGAGCATCACTTCGACGTCTTCAGGGGGCGCGAGGTCGCACTTGTTCATCACAGTGACCTTCCGCCGACCCTTGAGTTGATCCGAGTAGAGCGCGAGCTCCGTTTCGACCGTCTTGTAGCTGTCGATTGGGTCGCTCTCGTCGATAGGGAAGCCGTCGACTACGTGTACAAGTACCCGTGTTCGCTCCGCGTGCCGCAAGAACTGGTGCCCTAGACCCTTGCCTTCGCTTGCGCCCTCGATCAGGCCCGGCAGATCTGCCATCACAAACGTCTCGTCGCCTGCCTTCACAATCCCGAGGTTCGGCTCGATCGTGGTGAAGGGGTAGTTCGCGATCTTTGGCCGCGCCGCACTGACCGCGCTCAGCAATGTGCTCTTGCCCGCGTTCGGGAGTCCGACGAGTCCCACGTCCGCGAGCAGGCGTAGCTCCAGCCGGACGCGGATCACTTCTCCAGGCGCACCGTGCTGCGCCATCGTCGGTGCCTGTCGAACACTGCTGGTGAAGTGTAGATTGCCCATGCCGCCGCGCCCGCCGCGACAGGCGACGTATTGCATCCCGTGCACGTTCATGTCGATGAGCGGCTCATCGATCTCGTCGTCGTACACGACCGTACCAACGGGAACTTTGACCTCCACGTTCTGGGCGTTCTTGCCGGTCTTGTGCGTCGCTGCTCCAACGCCGTCCTTCGCTTTGTAGAACCGGTTGAGCCGAACGTCATACAGCGTACGCACGTGTTCGTCGGCGACCAAGATGATGTCGCCGCCGCGGCCGCCGTCCGCACCGTCCGGGCCCCCGCGCGGAACGTGCTTTTCGCGGTGGAAGCTCGCTGCGCCGTCACCGCCCTTTCCGCTCTCGAGCGTCACGACGGCCTCATCGATGAACTGCGACATCAGCGCACCTCCTCGGCCGCATCCCCGGGTCGCATTCCGTCGATCAGCTCGACCACGATCCTCTTGGCACCGAGGTCAATTGACTTAACGAAGTGATGGACGCACGGGATCAAGGTATCTCCGATGCGGATCAAGTCGTGCGCCGGCGCATGCACGATCTCGTCGACAACGCCGATCACCTCGCCGTTTTCGACGACCGCGAGCCCGATCAGGTCGGAGGCCAAGAACTCGTCGTCCTCCAGCTTTGGCTTCTCGGTCGCGGGAACGGTCAGGTACTTCCACTTCAATGCCTCCGCCTGCTCGATCGTTCGGACTTCATCAAACGTGATGCGCGCTTGCGTCTTGTGCCAGTAGGAGGTCACGACCTTGAATGGCTCGCCGCCCAAGTAGAGCAGGGAACCCTTGTCGAATCGTTCAGGAAAGTCTGTGAGCGGCACCACCTTGAGTCCCCCTTTAATGCCGAACGGGCCGACGATCTGCCCGACTCGGACGTGGCCCTCCGGATCGGTCACAGGGCGTTGGCCCGCCATAGGCGCTAGTCCTGCGTCAGGACCTTGACGATGGTCTTCTGGCGCTGCTTCGACCCTGCCGCGCCGACGATGTGACGCACACAGGTGATCACGCGGCCGTCCTTTCCGATGATACGTCCCACATCGTTCGGTGCGACCGTCACATTGAAGAGTTGCACGCCGCGATCCGTGGTCTCTTCGACGCTGACGGACTCGGGCTCCTCGACCAGGTTCTTGACGAGCGATTCGACGAGCGGCTTGAGGCTCATGCTTCACCTTCTGTGGATTCGGCGGGCGCCTCGGCTGCGGGGGCTTCGACCACGGGCGCGGGCGCTGGGGCGGCAGGCTCAGCCGCGGGTACCTCTTGCACGACCGACTTCTTGCTCATCGCGCCCGTCGTCTTGTCGAGAAACTTGAACACTTCCTTCGCCTTCGGCCGCTGTGCGAAGAACTGGTCGAGCACGCCCTCCTTCTTCAGCAGGTACGCAACTGTCTCGGTGGGCTGTGCGCCCTCGAGCAGCCAGTGCAGGGCACGGTCCTTGTCGATCGTGAGCTGCTTCGGCTGTGTCAGAGGGTTGTAAGTGCCAATGAGCTCCTTGAACGCGCCGTTGCGCCCGCGCGTGCTGTGCGCGACCACCACCCGATAAAAGGGCCGGTGCGAGTTGCCCATCCTTCGCAATCTGATCTTAACCACGTACTTCTTGAGTCTCCTCGAAACTGTATTTACCTGCGCCGCCGCTTTCCGAACCGCTTCTCCATCTTGGAGAACTGCTTCATCTGCTTCCGCATGGCTGAGAGCTGGTCTACAAGCTGATTGACGTCCTGGGGCGTCGTCCCGGAACCAGCCGCGATGCGGCGGCGGCGCGAGCCGTTGAGTATATCAGGATTCGTCCTTTCGGCCTTGGTCATGCTAAGGACTATCGCCTCGACCGTGTCCATCCGGCCGTCGTCGAGCTGATCCAGGGCCTCCTCGGGCAGGGCTGCAGTGAGCCCGGGGACCATCTTCATGACGTTCTTGAGCGGCCCCATCTTACGGATCATCTTGAACTGGTCCAGCATGTCGTTGAAGTCCATCCGGCCAGTCTTCATCTTGGCCTGGAGGCCCTCTGCCGCCCCAACATCCATGGCCTCCTCGGCGCGCTCGATGATCCCCATCACGTCGCCCATGCCGATGATGCGCTCTGCCACCCGCCCGGCCCGGAACTCGGTCAGGGCCTCCGTTTGCTCACCCTCGCCCAGGAACCTGACCGGCACGCCAGTCGCCGCCCGGACGCTCAGGACAGCGCCGCCCCGGGTGTCACCGTCCATCTTGGTGAATATCGCCCCAGTCAGCGGAGCCTTCTCGTTAAAGGCGTGTGCAACGTTTACAGCCTCTTGGCCAGTGGTGGCGTCGACAACGAGCAGCGTCTCCGATGGGTTGACCGCTTTGCGGATCCCCTCAAGCTGGCGCATCATGTCCTCGTCGATGGTCGTGCGGCCCGCCGTGTCCACGATCACGACGTCTAGGAAGTGGTGCTTCGCGTGCTCGATCGAGGCCTTGGCGATCTGGACCGGGTCTTTGCCTTCAAGGGTAAAGACCGGAGCGCCGACCTGCTCGCCGAGTACCTGGAGCTGCAGGATCGCCGCCGGCCGTTGGACGTCGCAGGCCACCAACAGCGTTTTCTTGGCGTTTTTTTGGAGCCAGCGGGCAAGTTTGGCGCACGTCGTGGTCTTGCCGGAGCCCTGCAGGCCGCACATCAGCACGACCGTCGGAGGGGAAGGGGACCAGTTGAATGGCCGGTCTTCGGACCCCAGGAGCTGGACTAGCTCGTCCCGCACGATCTTGAGGATGGTCTGGTCGGCTGAGAGGCTTCCGAAAACCTCCTCGCCGACCGCTTTCAGCCTGACCGAATCGACGAACTCTTTGGCGATCTTATAGTTGACATCTGCTTCGAGAAGCGCCACCCGGACCTCTCGGAGCATGGTGCTGACGTCGTCCTCTGTCAGCCGACCCTTTCGACGCAGGCCCGCAAAAATACCGCCCAGGCGTCGGGTCAGATTGTCAAGCATCCAATAAGTGATTTTACCGTTGCATCACTAGTGGTCCCGGACTCGTGATATGGAATGAAACATCCGAGTCTCTTAGCGACGTCTAAGAAAAAAACCAGGGATACGCGGCATGGCTAACGACACCAGGAA
>JANWJY010000132.1 GCA_025451715.1 Fimbriimonadaceae bacterium
CGCCGCGAGCGCCGCGCCCAGCGCGTCATAAATCTCCGCGGACGGACTTCCTTGCTGTACGAACTCGCGAGCCAGCTCCAGAGCCTCGACAGCGTCGCGAACCTCGCTGTCGTGAGAGGTGGCGAGCAGGAAGCTCAGCAATCGCCGAGCCTCTACAGCGTCCGTGTTCTCGAGAATACGCACGGCCTCCCGAAGATGGCTCGCAGCGGCGGCGTCCTCACCGTCCTCCATCAAAGCGCGCCCCAGTTCTAGGTGGGTCAGCCCGAGGAGGACCGGGTGCTCGCCGAGGTCTGGGGACGGATCGGTCTGAAGAGCCTGCTCGAACGCCTTGATCGCCTCCTCTCTGCGCCCCAGGTCTCGCAGGGCGAGGCCCCTCCCATGCTCCGCCGAATAGAACTCGGGAATTCCTTTGAGGGCGTTGTCGAAGGAGTTGAGCGCCTGCTCCGGCCGGTGCTCCTTCAAGTACCCGGTGCCTGCCATCATGTTCGCGTTGGCGATGTTGCGTGTTGCGTCTGGAGCACCGCGCCCGTTGACCAGGATAAAGGCCGCACAGAGCACTATGAGCGGCCATTGCACGGCATCGAACCCCTTCTCACGGTATCCGCGCACGCACCAAAAGACCGCATACGACGCAAGGAGGATCAACGGTGGGACCACGGGCATCCGAAATCGGGCAGTAACGAAGAACGCGACGATCGTCAGGCTGTAGAGGATGACGAATCCCCATAGGGGGAACAAGTCCTTGGGTCTATTGAAGCTCAAGAACAGGCCGAGCAGCCCGAGCAGACCCACGATGCTGAAACTCAGAGGTAGGTAGCGCGCGACCGGAGTGAACTCGCGCGCCCAGAAGTCCTCATACTTGTTGTTCGGGACCTCCCAATTCGACCAGAAAATCCGTGCCTTGTTCAAAGTAAGGGCGCTCGCGTCCCCGGGGTTGGCCTTGATCCAATCCCACGCCCTACCGTAGTAGTGGTCGGAGACTTCCGATGCGCTCAGCTTTCGCCCTTCGGCTTCTTCGGCCATCGAGATCGTCGCATAATAGCCGCCCCACCAATCGCCGGGAGTTCCGGGCACGACCGCCCGCATGCCGTCCGACTCCGGATTGTTGCCGATAAAGAAGTTGACGCCGCCCTGAGTGGAGATCAGGACCAGTCGTCCTTCGGCCCGCCAGTTGTGCAACGCGATTGGAGCGATAGGGACGGCGACTGCAAGGGCCAGCAGCCCGGCGCGCAGCCAAGAACGCCATGACCGAGCGCCGTCGACAAGGAGCAGCCATAGCAGTGCGGCGGGCACGAACACGAAAATGTTCGGCCTGGTGGCCGCAGACAGGCCGAGAGCAAGGCCCGCGACGACAAGGAGCCAGGGGGAGCGCTTTTCTCGGTACAAGACCAAAGCCAACAGCGCCCCAAGGTCGAAGAACACTTCGAGCACGGGCAGGAGGAGCTCCGCGTCGAAATAGACAAGCATGAGATACGACGCGGCGCCGATCCCAGCCACGAAGGCGACTCCACGATCGAACAGTTTTAGACCAAGGGCGTACAGGACGGTGCAGCTCAGCGCGCCGAACACCGCCTGGACGAGCCGCGCCGCGAAGAGGTCGTGCCCGAAGACCTTATAGATTCCGGCCAGGAAGTAAGGGTAGAGCGGAGCCCGAAAGAACGGCCCTCCCACAAAGTCCTCTCCCTTGACGATCGCGCGAGCCCACTGGTCGTGGTAGAGCTCGTCCATTGTCGGGTGTGAGAACAGGGGGTTGCTGTCCCTCATCTGCAGCACGTAGACGATCCGAATCGCCAGCGCCACCAAGAACACGACCGCACCGAGGCCGATGTCACTCCCCAGCCAGGACGTCAGGCTTCGCCCTCGCTCCGGAGCCGAAGGTAGCGTGCTCTCCGATTCCGACTGTGGTGTGTCCAAACTCATTGCGACCCGCATACGTGGACTGCTGTAGAACCCGATGTTGCGGTTCCATATACCCGAGCAGCCGAGCCTGCGTCCACCGTGAAATGGTCCCCAGCCATTTGCGGCCCGCCATCCGCTCTCGGCTCTCGGCTCTTCGCTCTCGGCCAAAATAGGCCATGCTCGCCACAGTCGCCCTCGCCATGCTGACAAACGGCCAACAGGTCCAACGCTCGATGTACGACTGCCTCCAGTGGCGGTGCATCGGCCCGTTCCGCGCGGGGCGCACCGTCGGCGCGTCGGGCATCGCCGGACAGCCGTTCACGTTCTTCATCGGCGTCAACAACGGCGGGGTCTGGAAGACCACCGACGCCGGCCACACGTGGAAGCCGATCTTTGACGACCAGCCCACAGGATCGATCGGCGACGTGGCGGTTGCACCGAGCGACCCGAACGTAATCTACGTCGGCAGCGGCGAGGGCCTGCAGCGACCCGACCTGAGCACCGGCGACGGGATGTACCGCTCAAGCGACGGCGGCAAGACATGGGTCCACATCGGGCTGAAGAACGCGCAGCAGATCGGCGGAATCGGCATCGACCCGCGCAACGCAGACCGCGTGTTCGTCGCCGCGCTCGGCCACCCGTACGGCCCGAACGAAGAGCGCGGCGTCTTCCGCTCGACCGACGGCGGCAAGAACTGGAAGAAGGTGCTGTACTTCGACCCCGACACCGGCGCGATTCAGGTCACCGTCGACCCGAACGACTCGCGCACCGTGTACGCGGCGTTGTGGGAGGCGAGGCAGGGGCCGTGGGAGAACGGCAGTTGGCAGGGTCCCGGCAGCGGGCTCTTCAAATCGACCGACGGCGGCGACACCTGGAAGAAGCTCACGACAGGGCTACCCACATTCGAACAGGGGCTCGGACGCATCGGTTTCGCGATCGCACCTTCGAACAGCAAAGTCATCTATGCGACCGTCGACTCCGACGACGCGAGCGGCCTGTACCGTACCGATGACGCGGGCGCGACGTGGCGCAGGGTCAATGAGGAGCGGCGACTGATCAGCCGTGGCGACGACTTCGCCGAAGTCAAGGTCGACCCCAAGAACCCCGAGACCGTGTACGTCGCCGACACCAGCTTCTACCGCTCGACAAACGGCGGCAAGGACTTCACCTGCATCAAGGGCTCGCCTGGCGGCGACGACTACCACCGCGCGTGGATCAACCCGGACATGCCGCAGATCATCATCCTGGCGGCAGACCAGGGCGCGACCGTCACCGTCAACGGCGGCGAGACATGGAGCAGTTGGTACAACCAGCCGACTGCGCAGATGTACCACGTGATGACGGACAACATGTTCCCGTACAACGTCTTCAGCGGCCAGCAGGAGAGCGGATCCGCGATGGTCTCTTCGCGCGGAAACGACGGGCAAGTCACGTTCCGCGAGTGGCACCCCGCAGGAGGCGACGAGTACGCGTACATCGCCCCCGACCCCGTCAACCCGCGCTATGTGTTCGGCGGTCGCGTCGAAAGGTACGACAAGCTCACGGGCGAGAGCCTGAACATCCGCCCACCCGGCCAGTTCCGCACGCTGCGCACCGCGCCACTGGTGTTCTCGAAGGTCGATCCTCGCGCGCTGTACTTCGCGGGCAACATCATGTTCAAGACCACCGACGGCGGCACGACTTGGCAGACGATCAGCCCCGACCTCTCGCGCGCGACGACGACGGTCCCGGCGAGCATCGGAAAGTTCCGCACGCCGGACATGGCCACGATGGCGCGGCGCGGAGTGATCTACACGATCGCGCCCTCGTACGTGTCGATGGACACGGTCTGGTGCGGCACCGACGACGGCCTCATCTGGGTCACGCACAACGGTGGCAAGGACTGGGCCGACGTCACTCCCCCCGGCGTGGACGCGTGGTCGAAGGTTTCGATCATGGACGCCGGGCACAGCGACGACCTGACCGCCTACGCCGCGGTCAACCGCATCCGCCTCGACGATCAGCGGCCGCACATCTACCGCACGCACGACGGCGGCAAGACCTGGAAGGAGATTGTGAACGGCCTGCCGCTCGGGCCTGTCAACGCCGTGCGCGAGGACCCCAAGCGGCCCGGCCTGCTGTTCTGCGGCACTGAGCTGGCCGTGTTCTTCTCGCTCGACGACGGCGACAACTGGCACCCTCTGCGGCTGAACATGCCCGCGACATCGGTGCGCGACGTGGTGGTACACGAGGACGACCTCGTCATCGGCACGCCCGGCCGCGGCTTCTGGATCCTCGACAACATCCAACCCTTGCGACATTTGGTCTCGGTGACGAAAGACACGGGCGCCGTGCTCTTCCCCACTTCGCCCGCGTACCAGCTCGAACGCAACACCAACTCCGACACGCCGCTCCCGCCGGAGGAGCCCGCCGGACAGAACCCGCCCGACGGCGCGATGATCGACTATTGGCTTCCTGTCGCCGCTTCTCTGGTGACGATTGAAATCGTCTCGCCCACCGGCGAGGTCGTGCGCAAGTTCTCGAGCGCCGACCCGGTCGAGACGGTGGATCCGAAGTCGATCACCGTGATGCCCGAGTGGGTGCGCCCTCCGCGCGTGGTGTCGAAGTCGGTCGGTTCACACCGGTTCTTGTGGGACGTGCGCCTAGCTCCCGCCGCAGGCGCACGCCGTGGCGGCCCGCCGATCTCCGCGATCTGGCGCAACACCCCCGTCGGCCCGATGGGCGCGTGGGTCGCACCAGGCACGTACACCGTGCGCTTGATCGTCGACGGTCGAACGACGGAGCAGAAACTGGAGATACGCGCCGATCCGAGGAAGTAGCGCACTTTGGGAGTGCTCCGACGCGTCGGAGCTTTTCCCAGCGGCTGAGGCGGGGCATCTCTCGAGCTGAGCGTCGTCACAGCTACTAGGAAAGGCGCGGACACGCCTGCGCACTCCCAAAGTCCTGCGACATCGTTCATCATTCATCGTTGATCGTTTCTTCTTCCCACGTTGTCGTCATCGGCGCAGGTGCCGCAGGCATCATGGCCGCGTACCGCGCCGCGGAGCTTGGCGCTTCGGTCGTCTTGCTCGAAAAGACCGAGCGCGTCGGCACGAAGATCCTCATCTCCGGCGGGGGCAAGTGCAACATCACCCACGCCGGCCCGATAGAAGACGTCCTCAAAGAGTTCCGCCCGAACGAGGCGCGGTTCATCCGCCCCGCGTGCTACCGGTGGACCAACGAGCAGGCCGTCGCGTTCCTCACCGATCGCGGGCTGCGCGTGTACACGCGCGACAACGGGCGCGTGTTCCCCGTTGACCAGACCGCGAAGGACGTCGTGCACATCTTGCAGTCGCGTCTCGACGAAGTGGGGGTAGAGACGCGGCTCAACACGCCCGTCATTGGCATCGATCGAGACGAGCATGGAGTCTGCGGAATCCGGATTGCCCCACCCCCAACCCCCTCCCCGCGACACGATTCATTCGCGGAGAGGGGGCTCCGGAACTCCCCTCTCCACGAATCTCTGGATTCGAGGGGAGGGGTTGGGGGTGGGGTCCTCATCGAGACCCGCCGCGTCATTCTCGCGGTCGGCGGATCGTCGTACCCCAAGTCCGGCACCACGGGCGATGGCTACCCGTGGGCCACATCGCTCGGGCACACGGTCGTGAAAGTCCGCGCCGCGCTCGCGCCGATCGCGCTCACCGAAACCAAGTGGCGACCGTACAGCGGCGTCGCGCTAAGAGACTGCATCTTGAAAGCACGCCAAAACGGAAAGGAAGTGAACAGGTGGCGCGACGACATGCTGTTCACGCACTTCGGCGTTAGCGGCCCGACCGCGCTCGGCATCAGCCGCGAGGTCGCCGAGGCGTTCGAGAACGGCCCGGTCACTCTCGAGGTGGACGTAAGTCCTGACCGCACGTTCGAATCGCTCACCGCCGACCTGCTGACTTACGCCGAGAAGCACCCCAAGCGCCGCGTCGCCACCTACCTCGACGGCCTGCTCCCGTCGCGCCTCGTCGAAGAAATGCTCGCGTCCGCCGAGATTGAGACAGAGACAGAGTTCAACAAGCTTTCACGCACCTGCCGAAACAAGCTGGTCGAGTGTCTCAAGGGCTGGAAGCTGGGGCTCGTGAAGGACCCGATGCTCGACAAGGGCGAGGTCGTCGCGGGCGGGATCGCGCTGGACGAGGTGGACTCGCAGACGATGCGCTCCCTCAAGTGCCCCGGGCTGTACCTCTGCGGCGAGGCGCTCGACGTCGCCGGCCCCGTCGGCGGCTACAACCTCCAGGCCGCCTTCTCGACGGGCTACGTCGCGGGCGAGACTGCGGCTGGCGATCTTCTTGGATAGACTCTAGCCGATGTTGGAGTTGTGAAATGAGTTACGACTTTGAAATGACGGCAGACGAGACGGTTCTCTACCGCTACTGTTCCATCGCTGAGTTTCTCTGGATGATTTCTGAATCCCGGCTCTACTTCAAGTACACGTGGGCATTTGATGACCCGTTTGAAGGTCAGTTTTCTCGTGACACGGTCGAAGCGATGCGGCAGTGGACGGGGGAGAACGCGGAGCACAACAGGCGAATGTTTGCGCGGATAGGCGAATTGCCACACGCTGTCTGCTGCTTTCATCGACAGGATCAAGAAAGTGCATTGATGTGGCGCGTGTATGGGCATGACGTAGGTGTCGCATGGGCGACAACAGCGAAGCAGTTGCGGCAAGCGATGAAGAAGTCGGAGCTCCCCCGCAATGACCCTATCATTGGAGATGTTCGCTACATCGACTATGAGCAGCAATCGTTCAACTACCTAAACGACCTTAATCGAGTCATGCATAAGCGGCTTGAGTTTCGACACGAGCTAGAGAGCCGCGCATCATTGTTTGGTGTCACAGCCGGCTCCGATGCTCCTCGACCAGAGGGTCACTTCGGGATTTCAATTGAGGTCGATCTGAACAATCTGGTGAACCGAGTTGTACTTGCCTCCTCTTGCGCGTGGTTTCAGCCCGCTTTGACAGCCATCTGCGAGAAGTTTTCCTGCAATCTTCCAATCGAGTCGAGCACATTGAGCAAGGAGCCATTCAAGGTGTTTGCAGAGCAGATCATTCGGGCATGCTATCGTCCCGAGGACGCTGACAAGGTTTTCATCCCATCGACCTTTTTTGTGATGCCTGGGGAGGAGAAGGCGAAGGACGAGGGGGCGGCGGCAGAGCCCCTGCCCCCTGAATGACCGACCTACGCCGGAGCCACCCGCGTGGCAGGGTCGGACCACGGCCCGAACTGCCCGCCGCGAACGGGACGCACGCGCATCCAGTACTGCGTCCCCGCCGTCAGGCCGGTGATCGTGTACTCGCTCTGCGTCGAGACGGCGGTGCCGATGACGGTCGTGAACGTGGAGTTCGTCGCCCACACCACCTCGTACGTCGCGCCCTGGATGTTCTCCCAGTCGAAGAAGATCGACTGCGCGGGGATGCCGTCGCTGGTCCTGATGTCTGTGAGCTTCACGAGCGGGTCAATGCTCCCCGACCCTTTCGGCGGAAGACCGAAGTTGACTTTCTGCGCGCCGTCCGCGCCGTACAGAAAGTCGGTTGCCTCGTCCACGTCCGTCATGATGCCGCGCCCGGTCGTGACGTTCGTGTCGCGCGTCTGTCGTTGCGTCGCGAGCGTGCCTTCAGTCGTTGCGATGCTCGTGAGCGAAGTGTTGATCGCCGTCGCCGCCGCTGTGATCGCGGCGGGCGTCGGTGCAGTCGCGGGCCATGCGAGCCCTGCGGCCGTCGCCGCTAGCGATGCAGTGTTCAATTGGTCCCGGAGCTCGTCCGGTCTTGTCTTTATGCGTGCCATATGTGTTTCCTCCTCCCGCTTGTTTTCCGGGCCCCGCCCGGGCGGGATGATCGAGTGATTGAGGGGGCGCGAGTCGGAAACGTTCGCGTTCGAGTCGTGCTTGGCCGTCCCGGAGTCGAACCTAGGCGTCCGCGCCTCGAACGCCGTCGTTTTTGAGTCGAGGATCGCGGTTTTCGAGGCGAAAAAGCCCGTGTTCGATCCTAAAACAGCCTCATTGCAGCCCAATCCAGGCTCATTTGAACCTGAGCTTGACGGCGGTGTGGGAAAGAAATTCGAACTTTCCGCGCGGAGTGGAGTATAGTAGACATACGGTGCGACCGGCCCGTAGATAGCCGGTCGAATTAGGCTCTACTCCTCGGCATCCGACGGGTCGGCTCGCACCGCTAAGGTGAAGTCAATGACAAAACGCTATTACACCGTCGACGGACGGATCATCGGGGAATCGACTGGCGGAGTCCGCACGGACTACGTCCACGACGCACAGGGCAACGTGGTCGCCACGACCGACGAGACCGGCGCGGTCGTGAACACTTACCGCTACAAGCCGTTTGGCAACCTGCTTGCCACGACAGGCGCGGGAGCAGATCCGAGATTCCTTTGGAATGGTGCGCAAGGGACCATGGCCACAGGAATGTCTGTCCCGAGCCATTATGCTCCGGGAGGGTGGTACGCCAGTTCGCTCGCGTACACGTTCAAGGGTGGTGAGGCTGCAGCAACATTGGACGTCAAAGACTGCGGAAAGGAGATCTTTGAGTTGCAAGGATTTGGACAAGCCTACGGCGACAAGCCCTGGTGGTACAAGGGTTGCGGCGATTATGGATGGTGCACACAGTGGGTCGTTAAAGGGCTGCAGGGGAAGCGAGCTGTCATCGTTCAATGCATCGACAAGACCTACGATGTCGAGTCGTGCAAGAGCTGCAAACCACTGCCGGACTGTGAGCCGAAGGTTGATCTCCACTTCTGTGAATACTGGGAAGTCGGCACAGATGGGAAGGTATGCGTCGGTGATTGTGCTAATGATCCGGTGAAGAACCTGCCTCCATTTGACATCCTCGGAACAGTCGACTTCTTCAACGATAGCAAGGACTACTCTAATTGCAAAGGAAGTCACAAGGCGATTGGAGTCGCCAAGCTCTTCTTTTGGGACGACCTTCCAAAGGACTGGGAGAAAGAGTTCAAGAGACCTCCGCAGACTGGCAACACCATTCACTTGCGCTTGCCTGAACGGCCAGGGGGACCTCCAGGATGGTTTGGGGGCAAGTCGCTCAGTACGAAGACCAAAACGGTCGATTGTCCGGGTATTAATTGCTGTCCACCTGAAAATCGCTTCAGTTGCACCAAGAATGTAAAGTGATGAACGTGTCCTTTGCTCCCGCCTTGCTTTGGCTGATGGCGTCAAACCAGACGCCAAGCAGCCAGACGTTTGACCTGGCAGAACTTGAGCGAAGCCTGACAGGTTTGCCGGGTGCGGCCCAGCAGGTCGAAAGTTGCAATCGGCTCATCTCGCTGACCAATCGTCTCATCGAGATTGGGCCGGCGAACACTTGGCAACTGCTTGATCAGTATTTGGCGAAGCAGCCTCAAATCGAGAAGTCAGAGAATTTTTACTTGGCTCTCCCAGGCGTGCAATGGTGTCAGGTGCTCGCGCTCCTGCCGCTTCTCATCGAAGGAAGCGACGATGCACGACTCGGTGACGTCAAGTACGTTCCAACTTACTTTGAGGATGGACTAGTCTTTCAGACGGTCTTCGTGTACTCGCCGAATGACCTGACGCCGCGCTCGCTCCGTGAAGCTCTGCGAACGGTCGACTGGCGCAAGTTCAGGAAAAGTGCGATCGGGCTAAAGCCTGAGAATGCGACAAGCAAAGGAGTTCACGACTTCCTGGTTCGCCGCTTCAAGGGCAACTTTTATCTCGATGAATACATCGCGACGATGACAAAGCAGAACCCACCTGGTCGCTGAAATCGTCACCGGCTAACAAATCATCGAGCGAGGCAAACACAGCCCCGCTCGATGATTTTGGGTATTCCTACTTCGTCCAGGCGGGTGCCCCGCATGCTCAGTGCTGCCGCTCGGTCGTGCTGAACCAGTTGCCGCTCTCTCTCCTTATGGTGAGGGGCTACTGCGCCTGGCGCAGCGGCGACATCTGCAGGGTCCGCACCTGACGCTTCGGCGCGTCGGCCCCCTCGAGGTGGCCGTACAGGTCGTGCTCCTTCCCCTCCGTCACGTGCACCGTCACGAACGAGCCCGGCGAGGCCGAGCCGCGCGCGTACACCCACCCGTCGATCTCCGGCGCATCGCGGAACGAGCGCCCCGCCACCCAGCCGTCCTTGCACTCGTCCACCAGCACCCGCAGCGGACGCCCTTCCCAAGAACGCGATTTCTCCAATGACACGGCCTGCTGCGTCCGCATCAGCCGGTCGTAGCGCTGCTGCTTTACTTTCAAAGGGACCTGCCCCGGCATGTCGTGCGCGGGCGTGCCCGGCTCGCGGCTGAAGGTGAACGCGCCGACGCGGTCCAGCCGCGCTTCTTTGACGAACTCCAGGAGGTGCTCGAACTCCTCGTCCGTCTCGCCGGGGAAGCCGACGATGAACGTCGTGCGCACCGCCACGTCCGGCATCGCGCTTCTCAGCTTTTCGACGAGCTTGAGGTACCTCGGACCGTCCCAGGGGCGCTTCATCCGGCGCAGGACGTCCGGGTGCGTGTGCTGCAGCGGGATGTCCACGTACTCCAGCACCTTCTCGCACTCTGCCATTGCTGCGATCACTTCGTCGGTCAGGCGGTTGGGATAGAAGTACAGCATCCGCACCCACTCGATCCCTTCGACGCTGTTTAACTCTTTTAGGAGTTTGGGGAGCGTGAACTCCTTGTACCGGTCGAAGCCGTACTGCGTCACGTCCTGCGCGATCAGGTTGATCTCTTTTGTTCCTGTCTTCGCCAGGTGGTTTGCTTCTGCGACCACGCGCTCGATCGGTTTGCTGACGTGCGGGCCGCGGAACGAGGGGATCGTGCAGAACGTGCACTTGTGGTCGCAGCCCTCGCTGACTTTCAGGTACGCGCTCCACGGTCGCCCCGTCCTCGCCCGGGTCTCGACCGACGCCCACCTGTGGTGCGGCGGCTCGACGTCCACATAAGGGCCGTCATGGCCGAAAACGGAAGTAGCGATCTCGCCGAACCGCGCCATCTGCCCGACGCCGACATAAGCGTCCGCCCCCGGCGCGAGCCGCTGGAGCTCCGCGCCCATTCGCTGCGCCAGGCACCCCGCCACGATCACTCGCCCCTTTTTGGCTGCGACCGCCTTCCGGATCGCCTCGATCGACTCTCGCTTTGCGCTTTCGAGGAACCCGCACGTGTTGATGACGGTCAGCTCGGCGTCCTCGGACCCGTCCACCGACCACCCGCCCTCCCGCAGCACCCCCGCGATCTCCTCGCTGTCCACCTCGTTCTTGGCGCAGCCGAGCGTCACGATCCGCACGTTCTTGGGCTTGGGGTCAGGCATCGGCGCCTTAAGTATGGCGTTGCAACCCCTTAGAGGGCGCCGTCAGTCTTCCCGCCGCTCGATCACGATCGTGAACTCCTTCGCCAGACCCACGATCGCACCGATCGCCATCACGACCGGGGCGAGCACGAGCCCGATGATGCCGGCGGTCAGCGGCAGGTTCAGCAGCTCCCGCCCGTCCTTCGCCTTCACGATGATCCGCCGGACGTTGCCCTCCTTGATCAGCCTCTTGACCTCGTCCAGAAGGTCCTCGGACTTGACCTCCTTCTCCTCGACCTTCGGCCCTGCGGCCTTGGCCTTTGCCGAAGTCTTAGCCTTGCCCTTCTTTTCCTGTGCCATTGCGTATAACCTTACGCCCCTGCCAGCCGTCAGGTTACTGTAAGCCTATGACTTCCCTCCTCCTTGCCCTCGTGCTTGCCCAAGACCTCGGCGCCCGCTCTGGGGTCGGCGCCGCCCGGATCGGGCCGGTCGCCTACGTGGTCGGCGGATCCCTGGAGCGGGGCGGTTTCGCGCGAAGCCTGCTCGCGTACGACTTCGCGAACAAGAAGTGGTCGGAGAAGGCGCGCCTGCCCGAGCCCATCGCGTTCCCGGCGACCGCCTCCTACATGGGCAAGCTCTATGTGTTCGGCGGGCTGCACCAGGACAACACGCACTGCGACCACGCGCACTTCTATGACCCCACGACCGACCGCTGGACAGTGCTGGCCAACCTGCCGACCGGGCGCAGCCGCTCTTCGTGCACCGTCATGCAGGGCAAGATCGCGGTGATCGGCGGGATCGCGGACGAGGCAAGCGTCGGCAAGAACAGCGACAAGGTCGAGCTCTACGACCCGGTCGCCAAGACCTGGAGCCGGCTCGCGCCGATGCCGACCGCGCGGCACGGGCATGCGTCCGAGTTCGTCAAGGACCGGCGCGTGGTGGTCGGCGGCGACGCCGACCAGCCCGGAGGGCAGACGACGAGCGTCGAGGTCGGGAGCCCGACCGCGGGGTGGTCGAAGAGCGCCGACCTGCCCGAGGCGCGCGGCTTTCCCGTGTCGCTTGCCTACGAGGGCGAGGTGTGGGTGTTCGGCAACCGCGGCCCGGCGACCAGCCCGGTCCACTTCGACCCTACCGCGAACAAGTGGCTACCGAGCATCTCGGCCGACACCACGCGCCACCGCGGCGCGGCGGTCGAGTACCAGGGCAAGGCGTACCTGTTCTTCGGCGAGGAGTCGGGCGGCGTTCCGTTGCGGGTGTTCGACTTCCGCCGCGACGGGTGGATGGACTGACGTTTCTGCGTTGTTTTAGGGGGTCGAAAACGGCCGTTTTTTCGCCGTTTTCAGGTTCATTTTTTTTGTTTTTACAGGGGTGGGCTAGAATCAGCGAATGCCTCGCTTCGAGATCGACCTGGACTACCTCGCGTCAGTGCTCGAAGACCTGCTCAACACCCCCAGCCCGACCGGCGACACCGAGTGGGCCGTCAGCTTCGTCGTGCAAGAGCTCGAGGGGCTCGGCGCCGAGGTCACCAAGACCACCAAGGGCGCTGCGGTCGCCAAGTTCAAGGGCAGCAAGAAGGGCGCGCCGCGAGCGCTGACCGCGCACGTCGACACCCTCGGTGCGATGGTCGCCGAGCTCAAGTCGAGCGGGCGGCTCAAGATGACCGCGCTCAACGGCGTGAACTGGCCGACCGTCGAGAGCGAGGGCGTCACCGTGGTCACCCGGGGCGGGCAGAAGTTCCGCGGCTCGGTCGTGCTGACCAACGGCGCGACGCACGTCAACGCGAAGGCCAAGACCGCCAAGCGCGACGCGGACTCGCTCGAGGTGCGTATTGATGAGCGGACCTCCTCAGCCGAAGAGACGAGGACTCTTGGGATCGCCGTCGGGGACTTCGTCCACTTCGACACCCGCGTGGAGCGCGGCGCGTCCGGTTTTATCCGTTCGCGTTTTCTGGACGACAAGGCCTGTGTCGCGTGCGCGCTGGCGGCCTTCAAGGCTCTGAAGGACGCGGGCGCGAAACCGGCGCAAGACACCTACCTCTTGGTCAGCAACTTCGAGGAGGTCGGGCACGGCGGGATGGACGGACTGCCCGCCGACATCGCCGAGATGGTGGTGCTCGACATGGCGTGCGTGGGCGAGGGGCAAAACGGCAACGAGTTCCACTGCTCGATCTGCCTCAAGGACTCGTCCGGCCCATACAGCAAGCCTTTGTCAGATCGTTTGCGCGACCTCGCCGACCGCGCGGGGATCGACCTGGTGCCGGACACCTATCGCCACTACTCGTCCGACGGGACCGCGTACTGGTACTCCGGCGGCGCGGCGCAGGTGGCTTTGATCGGGCCGGGCGTGGACACCAGCCACGGCTACGAGCGCACCCACTCCGACGCCCTGCGCGACACCGCAGCGCTGGTCGCGGAGTATTTGATCGAGGCGTAAAAGCTTGGCTCGGGAGAGCCGCACTTGATTGGCACGGGCGAACTTACTTCTGCGGAGGGTCGACCTGGTAGACCTGGAGCGCGTTGCTCGCGTCGGTCGTCAGCAGGTACCTGCCGTCCGAGGTGAACGCGACCAGCGAATCGACGAACGCGCGGTTGCCGATCGTCGTTAGCTTTCTAAATCCTTTGATGTCCCATAGCACGACGCTGGCGTCGGTCGAGCTGCTGGCCGCAACCCGTCCGTTCGGTGCGACTGCCACGCCCGTCACCCAGTCGGAGTGGCCCGGCATCGCGGCGAGCTTCGCGCGGCTCTTGAGGTCCCACACCGTCACAGCTCCGTCGCGGCCCGCGGTCAGACCGATCGTGCCGGTCTTGTTTACGGCCACGTCGTTCGCGCCCTGCCCGCCTACGAGAGTCATCGTCGCGGCGAGGCCATAACTCGGAGAGTACAGCCGCATTCCCTCTTTCAGGGTGCCCGTGGCGATAGCACCGCTCGGAAGATAAGCGAGGCCGTAGAAGTTCGCACCCTTGCCCTCGATCGTCGCGATCGGGTGCCCGCCCACAGTGTTCCAAACCTTGATGACGTCGTCCTTGCCGACGCTCGCGAACTTCGTCCCATCGGGCGAGAAGGAGAACGATTGGATGCCCTTGGTGTGGCCCTTTTCGCGCGGAAACTCACGGATCTTCTTTCCGGTCTTCGCGTCCCAGAGCCAGATTCTCGCGGTCTCGTCGCCGGTGAGGAGGTGTCGGCCGTCGCGGCTGTACGCGAGCCCGTAGACGGTCTGCGGGTGTCCCGTAAGCTGGAAGGCCGTGCCCATCGACTTCGAGTCGATCAGGCGCACCTGCCTGTCCTCCGTCGCGACGGCGAACTGGGTGCCCACAGGCGAGACCGCCAGGGCAGTCGCACGGAAGTTGGTGAAGGACTTGTAGGCGGTCACGACCAAGACCCGGTCGGCGGGCGCGACCGAGGCCAAAACGAGCGAGACTATAGCTGTCGTGAGCATCCTTACTCCTTAGGTTCCTGATAGGCTGACGAACCGTCCTATGTCATGTTACGTGGCTTTGGCCACTTTGGCGCCCGGTTTCGGCAGGTTGAACACTCCCTCGTCGTACTTGCCGCCAGTCTGCCAGTCGCCCGACCAGTACATGTTGTACCTTTCCCCGCTTGCCAAGGTTCCGTCGACCTTGATCGTAAGCGGCCTGAGGTGGACCTTGTCAACGATCACCTCGATCGTTGTCTTGCCGCTCTCCTCGGAGTGCGCGTAGACCCTATAGTGCGTCGCCTTCTTGTCGCCTTGCTTGAACGTCTGCTCCTCGACCACCGCCTTGTAGCCGCCGACGCCGTTCGCCCACGCGCGGAACAGCGGGCCCCACGCGTCGGAGCCCTCCTTGTAGTAAGAGAACATTTCGAGCGGGAACTTGCGTGGCCATTCGAGGACGTCCATGTCTGTCATCGCCGGCGCATCGGACGAGAACGAGGCCAGGCTCTGCCAACCGTCTTCTCCGAGCTGAGCGCGGCGCTCGCCGTCGGCCCTGATCCTGTTGAACTCCGACTTTGTCTCGGGGAGCATGTACTGCAGCTCGAAGTGCCGGTCGTCCTGGATCTTGATCTCGGGCCTGCCCGTGAGCGAGCCGACCGTCGGATCGTCGTACGTGAGCACGGCACGGCAGAGCGAGTTCTTCGTCGCTTTGACCTTTGCGTCCATGCGGTCGCCGAGGTCGACCATGGAGGTCGTCGCAGGGTCCCACTTCGTGCCGGGCGCGACGATGTCGTAGTGCCCCGGTTCGCGCTTGGTCGCCTTCTCAACGCCTTCCTTCAGCAGCTCATCCTGGGTCGGGGAAGTGGGGCCGTTCGAGGCGGTCGGGCCCGCGTCCTCTTTGGGTACGGGCTTGCTACATCCCGAGAGGGCCAGGACGGCCAGGGCGGCAAAGGCAAACGTGCGCATCTCTCTTCCGACGTAATTTGGGAGTCCCATAGCTCGATCCAGGTTCAAAATACCCCACTCCGACCTAGGCGAAGAGCCAGGAGGTCATGAAGTAGTTCGTCACATAGATCAACACCATTGTGATCACGACAGTTCGCGTGGTGGCCTCTCCGACGCCGACTGCGCCCTTGGTGGTCCTCATCCCTTGCTGGCACGCGACCAGCGCCACGATCAGGCCGAACACGATCGTTTTGACCATTCCCCCGTTCAGGTCACCGGGCTCGACCCACTGTCGGATCGAGGTCATGAACGTGCCGCTAGCGACCCCGCTCACCTTGACCGACACGAGATAGCCCCCGAACACACCGCTGAATATCCCGACCATGCACAGCACGGGGAGCATCGTGAGCGCGGCGATAACCCGGGGCACGACGAGGTAGCTCGTTGGATTGACGTTGAGCGCGCGCAACGCGTCGATCTGCTCGGTGACCGCCATCGAACCGATCTGCGCCGCCATCGCCGATCCGCAGCGCGCGGCGACCATGATACCCGCGAGCACGGGCGCGATCTCGCGGCACAGCGCGAGCCCGACTGTCGCTCCGGCGAGGCTCGAAGCGCCGTATTTGACCAGAAGGTCAGCCGAGTAAAGGGAGAGAACTGCGCCGCTCGAGAACGTGGTAAGCGCGACGATCGGGACAGAGGCCGCACCGATGAACGCCATCTGTCCGATGGTCTCGTGGAACTCAAACGGGCGGCGGAAGAGGCGGCGGAAGAAGTCGATGAGCAGCAGGGTGACCTCGCCGACGAAGGTGAGCGCCTCGTAAGCGAGCTTGAATGGAGGGGAGGCCGGTTTCGTCTGCTGTGCTGCAACCGCCATTGGAGGGATGTTACCAGGGCGTTTGGACGGTAGGACTGCGAGGCGGCGGGACGAAAAACCTGTCACCAGCTATAATTCAACACCGTGGCGCTCGAGTCCAAGAAGCGGGACCGGCGGAGGTTCCCTTGGTGGCCACTCGTCCTCATCGTGGCCAGCATCTACCTCTTCTGGGTGCTGCCCTACCAGCAGCGCGAACGCGAGGTCGAGGTCAAGTTCGAGCAGCCCAAATAGACCAGCATGAACGTCGGCATCATTGGATTCCCCCAGGCGGGCAAGAGCACGCTCTACAGAGCGGCGGCCCTGGGCCACGCGAAAGGCGAGGTCACGGCAGTGCCGGTGCCCGACCCGCGTTTCGACCGCATCGTGTCGCAGGTGAGGCCGAAGAAGGCGACTCCCGCGACCGTGATCTTGCACGACGACGTCGAGGCGATTGCGACGAGCGGAAAGCTGTTCTCGCTGCGGTTCCTTGAGCACGCGCGCAAGGCTGACGTGCTGTTGCACGTCGTGCGCGCATTCGACTCGCCGATGTCGCCGTACCACGCGTCGGTGAACCCCGCGCGCGACCAGGAGGCGGTCAACGTCGAAATGGTGCTGAGCGACCTGCAGACCATCGAGACGCGGATGGAAAAGCTACAGAAGATGCAGGCGACGCGCGCGCCCGGATCGCCCGAGTACAACGAAAAGATGCTGTTCGACCGGATCAAGCCGACGATTGAGGAGGGCACGCCGATCCGCGCGATCGAGCTGAACGAAGAGGAGCAGCGGATCTGCCGCAACTACCAGTTCCTCTCGGCCAAGCAGACCGTTGTCGCGTTCAACGTTTCGGAGGACGAGGCTTCATCGCCGCCTGAGAACGTGAAGGAGCAGATCGAGAAGCTCAAGGGTATCGGAACACAGGCGTTCGCGGTGTGCGCGACTTTAGAGGAAGAGATCGCACAGCTCGACCCGGCCGACCAGCCGGAGTACCTTTCATCGCTCGGACTGACGGAGCCCGCGAGCGCGCGGCTCGTGCGCGCGGTGTACGATGCGCTCGGGCTGATCACATTCTTCACTGCGGGAGAGAACGATACGCGCGCGTGGCCGCTGCGGACGGGAAGCAACGCGCTAAAGGCCGCGGCGACGATCCACAACGACATCGCGAAGGGGTTCATCCGCGCCGAAGTTGTGCACTACGGCGACTACGACGCGGTGGGATCGCTCGACGCGGCGTACAAGGGCGGAAAGATGCAGCTCGAAGGCAAGGAGTACGTCGTGAAGGACGGGGACTTGTTGCACATTCGCAATAAGAGCTGAGCGGGAGGGTGCCGCTCCTGCGGCACCGCATCTCAAATCAGGTTAAGTTCTCCCGGGTACGGCCAGTCGCTGGCACTTAGAACTAGGCCGGCACGGACAGGGTTGTTATCGACGTACTCCCACTTCTCCTGGCCCTTGCCTTCTCGAATGCGCGTGTTCCAAAACTGCTGCTGCCAAAGTGACCGGTCTTCCTGACGGTGCCAAGACTTGGACGAGAGCGACTTCCAGTACGCGACCCAATTCGCAAGCGGTACGGCATCCAATCGGCTTCTCGCGCATAACAAGTGCACGTGATCGGGCATGACAACGTAGCGTCCAACGAGCCAATGGTCGGCTTCGAGCCAAACGCGCACCAGCGCCTCATGGGCAGCAGGGTTGTCGAGAATCCTCTTGCGATCCTTGGTGCATACAGTCACGAAGGTGACGGATCCGTCAAAGCGTGCGGATTCGGGCTCAACGTGCGTGGGATAGCGGCGGTGCGGTTGATCCATTCCTCGTCGGAAGAGTCTATCGCAATCGGCGGTGCCGCAGGAGCGGCACCCTCCCCCGGTATCCTGCGGCGATGCGTCTCACGCACATGGTCGCCTGCGCCGGTTGAGCGAGCAAGCTGGGTCCTGCCCAGTTGGCGGAGGTTCTCCGCCATTTGCCTCGGTCCACCGACCCTAACCTGCTCGTCGGATTTGAAAACAGCGACGATGCGGGAGTGTTCAAGCTGTCTCCGACACAGGCGCTCGTGCAGACGATCGACTTCTTCACTCCGGTCGTCGACGACCCGTACGACTACGGTCAGATCGCGGCGGCGAACTCGCTGAGCGACGTGTACGCGATGGGAGGGCGTCCCCTCACTGCGCTCAACGTTTGCTGCTTCGACCCGGACATGGCGGCCGCGGAGGTGTGGGCGCAGATCATCCTTGGGATGCGCGACAAGACCACAGAGAGCGGCACAGTGGTGGTCGGCGGGCACACCGTCGAGAGCGCGCAGCCGTTCTTCGGGCTCTCGGTGACGGGGCTCATCGACCCGATGAAGGTGTTCCGCAACGACCAGGCGGAGGTCGGCGACGACATCTATCTGAGCAAGCCGCTCGGCACGGGGATCGTGACGACCGCGCACAAGTTCGACAAGTGCACGCCCGAGGAGCTGAGCGCCGCAGTTACGGCGATGAAGACGCTGAACGCCGCCGCCACGACCAGGGCACATGAAGCAGGGGTGAAGTGCGCGACGGACATCACGGGGTTCGGTCTAGCCGGCCACTTGTTCAACGTCGCGAAGGCGAGCCGCGTGGGGATCGAGATCGACTGTGCCTCTCTACCGTTGTTGCCGGGCGTCGAGCGGTTGGTGGCGGTCGGCGCGCTCACGGGCGGCGCGACCAAGAACCTCGCGTTCCTCGCTGAGTCGCTGCACTTCGCCGAATCGCTGCCATCGTGGATGCGGCAGGTCGTGCTCGATCCGCAGACGAGCGGCGGGCTCGCCACTTTTGCGCGCGTGCCCGTCGAGGGCGCGGTGAAGATCGGTCGCGTGATCGCGAGCGTGCCGAAGATCTTTGTGAGGTAGGGCTTGCTGTTACCAATCGGATTGATCGGATTGATCGGACCCATCCGACGAATCCGAACAAACCCGGACCAACCCGAGCATAATTCTCCATGCCCCTCGGATACTCCTTTTGGCTGCAC
>JANWJY010000133.1 GCA_025451715.1 Fimbriimonadaceae bacterium
CCAACCTCAATGCGACGACGTCCAGCAGCACGAGAGCAAAGAACCCGAGCGAAACGAACCCGTTCAACGTAAAGAACGCGAGGTTTACCTTGGAGAGGTCGTCAGCCTTGACGAGGCTCTGCTCATAAAGGAGAAGCAGAGCGACGAGTGCGACGCCGATCCAGGTGAACGGGCCGACAGCGAACAACCAACTTGCAGCACAAAGCGATGCAAGGGCCAACACGTGACAAATTCGGCTCGCGAGCAGCGCCCGCGTCTTCCCCACTGTCTCCGGCAACGACCGCAGTCCGTGAGTTCGGTCGAACTCCTCGTCTTGCAGGCTATAGATGATGTCAAACCCCGTCGTCCAGAACAGCACACCCAGGCAGACGGGCAGCACGGCCCACTCGAGCCGCCCCGTCACAGACGCCCAAGCCGCAGCGGGAGCGATCCCGAGCGACAGACCGAGAACGAAGTGCGAGAACGGCGTGAACCGCTTCGTGCGCGAGTAGAAAAGGATCGTGAACAGCGCGACTGGGCTTAAGATGAGTGTAAGCGTGTTCAACAGAGCCGCTCCCACAAAGAACACGAAGCACGAGCCATATAAGAACAAGTTCGCGTGACGCAAAGAGAGCAGACCAGCGGGCAGCGCGCGCATCCTCGTGCGAGGATTGATCTCATCGATGTCCCGATCCGCGATGCGGTTGAACGCCATTGCCGCGCTGCGCGCGCTCACCATGCACAGCACGATCGAGAGGAAAACACGCCAGCCTGGCCAACCGCTTCCGCCCGAGTCAACCGACGCCCACACCATCCCAACCATCGCGAACGGAAGTGCGAACACAGAGTGTTCGAACTTGATCATCTCCAGGTACGTTCGGAACGCCTGGACGCCGCGCGCGGCAGTCGCCATTAGGGCGAGTTTACTGTGCGACGGTATTCTCAGCCCGGTGCCTGTCCCACGCTTCTTCTACCACCGGCGCATGACGGCCTACGACTTCGGGCCGCAGCACCCCCTGAAGCCTGTGCGGCTTGAGCGGACTGTCGAACTGTTAGGGGCCTGCGTCGGGGGCTTCGAGGCGATCGATCCGGGCACCGGCTCGGTCAAGGACGCCTTGCGCGTGCACAGCCTCGAGTACGTCGAGACCGTGCGGACGCTCAGCGACGATGCGAGCGTCATGTGCCGCGAGGAGATGTGGCCGTGGGGGTTTGGCACGTCCGACAACCCGGTGTTCGAAGGGATGTTCGAGGCGTCGCTCTCCTACGTTTCGGGTACCGTGCGCGCTGCCGAAGAAGTGCGCGACGGCGCGACGCTTGCGTTCGGGATCGCCGGAGGGCTGCACCACGCGCAACGATCTCGTGCGAGCGGGTTCTGCGTGTTCAACGACCCTGCGATCGCGTGCGCGGTGTTGCGCGAGCGGTTTGATCGTGTCGCGTACATCGATATCGACCTCCACCACGGCGACGGCGTGCAGGCCCTGTTCTTCGACGACCCCACCGTGATGACCTGCTCGATCCATGAAACAGGCAAGCGCCTCTACCCCGGCACCGGCTTCGTCGAGGAGCGCGGCGCGGGCGACTCTGCGGTCAACTTGCCGCTGGAACCGTTCACGACCGGCGACGTGTGGCTGTGGACGTTTGAGAACGGGATCATGCCGCGATTGCGCGCGTTCCAGCCGCAGGCGATCGTGCTGCAGATGGGCACGGACCCTCACTTTCTCGACCCGCTCGGCCACTTTCAGGTTGCCGCCCAGGAGTGGTTAGAGGCAGTCAAGCTCGTCCAATCGCTCGGCCTCCCGATCGTCGCCCTCGGCGGGGGCGGATACGAGCTTTCGTGTGTGCCCCGCATGTGGGCGTCGGCGGTCATGACTCTGAGTGGCGTTGAGTATGACGACGCCATTCCGCTATCTGTCCCACGAGAATGGGGGATGACGACGTTCGCTGACCAAGATCTTCCGCTACCGCGGAATTACGGCCGGCGCGATGCTGAGCTCGTCGTGGCGAGCCTCACCCTCTAATCTCACGCGATTCGGGAGATAGTCTGCGTACACATAGTCGTTTTGCTTGACGGTTGCGTGACAGTCGACGCACGTCTTCATCTGGCCGCGCTCCACGATGGCCTTCGCCATGCCCTCTAGTACAAGGAACTCCCAATCGCCGACTTCAGGAGCGAACCCCTTCTCGTGCTTGACCATAACGGTCAAAAGCTCGCTCGACAACGCGTCATTTTGATCGTGCTTCTCTTTAACAAGGATCGAACCAACCGGGAACTCACCTTTGGTAACACCAAGCAGGCGATCCTTGCCGAGATCGTTGACGAACACAGTAAACGTCTTCCACTGCTGTGCGACCTTGTGTGTGCCCTCGAGCTCCTTACGCATTTTCGCCGCCTCCTCCGGAGTGAGGTTCCTGCACATCCATGCGACCACGTCGTCCATTCTGAGTAATTCCGGGTTCGCCTTGTGCCACTTGCGGTAGCCGGCGAACATGGCGAGCTCGTCTTCTACTCCATCCGGTTTAGCGCCGACCTGCGCCTCGCTCGCTCCGGCCGTGCTCGCCGTCGGCTGGCAGGAAGGCAGAAACAGGGCGCAAGCGAACACGCCGATCCCCGCCAAAGCCCACGCCTTGTTAGTCTTCATGGTTTGCACCGATCTCAACTATTGAACGCCGCTTCTCCAGCGTTTCGTTCCAGCCCGTCTCAGCCCTCCTCGTACTCCTTCCTTAGCCTGACGGCTTCGCCCTTAGCCCGCATCTTCAAGTTGAGCATTTCAACCCCAACGGCGAACGCCATCGCGAAGTACGTATAGCCCTTCGGGATGTGCTGTCCCCAGCCCTCGGCGACCAGGTTTACACCGATCAGGACCAAGAACGAGAGCGCGAGCATCTTAACCGTCGGGTGCTTCTCGACGAAGTTGCTCACCGGCGTCGCAAAGATAAGCATCACGATCACAGCGACCACTACCGCCGCGATCATCACCGGAATGTCGTTCGCCATCCCGATCGCGGTGATGACGGAGTCGAGCGAGAACACCACGTCGAGCACCAGGATCGTCGCGATGACCGACGCGAAAGTCGCCTTCCCGTCCGCGTGCTTGCCGTGCTCCTCACCTTCCAGCTTCGTATGAATCTCCATCACCGCCTTGTAAACGAGGAAGAGTCCGCCGCCGAGAAGGATCAAGTCGCGGCCACTCACCTCATGGCCGAACGGAGCGAACAACGGCGTCGTTAGCTTCATCATCCAGCTCAACGAGAGCAAGAGCAGGATGCGAGTGACGAGCGCGAGCGCGAGTCCGACTCGTCTTGCCTTCGCGCGCTGTTCCTCTGGCAGCTTGGACGAGACGATCGAGATGAAGACGATGTTGTCGATGCCGAGTACGATCTCCAGCACCGTCAGCGTTAGAAACGCGATCCACACTTGAGGGTCGGTCAAGAGTTCCAACTTATGTTCTCCTTATGTTCACCGCGTTCCGCTCTAGTTGTCTTCCCGCGACCTTCGCAAGTACCCCATCTTCGACTCCTCATCGAGCAGCGTGAACTTCGTGTACGCCGGCTGGAACCCGAGCAGCACCGTCCCCGTAGGGCCGTTCCTGTGCTTGCCGATGATGATCTCCGCGACGTCTGCGGTGTCAGGGTTCCACTTGTCCATGGCGTCCGCTTCGCGCCGCTTGTAATACTCCTCGCGGTAGATGAACATAACGATGTCCGCCTCCGCCTCGATCGAGCCCGACTCCCGGATGTCCGCGAGCATCGGGCGCTTGTTCTCGCGACCTTCTACGGCGCGGTTGAGCTGCGAGAGCCCGATGACAGGGACGTCCAGCTCCTTCGCCATCGCCTTCATGTTCCGAGCAATCTCGCCGATTTCCTGGTTGCGGTTCTCCGGCCGGCGGTTGTTGCCGCGCATGAGCTGGATGTAGTCCACGACCACGAGCGCGAGGCCCTGGTCCGCCTTCAGGCGCCTGCACTTGCCCCGCATGTCGAGCGGGTTGATGTCCGAGGAGTCGTCGATGTAGACCGGCAGCGTGTAAAGCTCCTCGCAGGCGTCCGCGAGCTTTTGGTAGTCGCCGTGTGAGAGGTTCGCCTTCTTCAGGGTCCCCATCGGCACCTGGGCGATCGTCGAAATGATGCGCCTCACGAGCTGCTGCCCGCTCATTTCCAGGCTGAACAGCGCGACTGCTCCCTTGTCCTGCCGCGCAATGTTGAGTGCAAAGTTGAGGACCAGAGACGTCTTCCCCATCGCGGGCCGCGCGGCGACGATGATGAAATCGCTGCCGTAGAAGCCGGTGGTGACGTTGTCGAGGTCGCGGAACCCGCTCGGAAGCCCGAGGATCGGCTCGCCGGTGTCGAGCAGGTGGTCTACGTCTTTGAAGAACTCCTTGGCGAGCGTCTTTGCGGTGTCGAAGTACTTGCCCAGCCGCTTTTGACCGACCTCGAACACCAGCGCCTCCGCTTCGTCCACTTTCTCGTCGGCTGTGGTCTCTGGGTCGCGCACGAGCCCGAGGATCTCGTGCCCTGCCTCTTCCAGCCGGCGCATCGTCGCCTTGTCCTGCACGATCTCGGCGTAGTAGTTCGCGTTTTTCGCGCTCGGTACGCTCTCCTGGATCTGAATGATGTACTCGACGCCGCCGATCTCTGCGAGCTTCCCTCGCGCAATGAGCTCGTCTCTGATCGTCACGATGTCGATCGCCTTCGCACTCAATAGAAGTTGGCGGACGGCCTTGAATATCTCCTTGTGCGCGGGCTGGTAAAAGTCGTCCTCCGTAAGGATCGCCTGAACTTCCTCTGCGGCGCGGTCGCTCAGCATCATCGAGCCGAGCGTCGCCATCTCCGCCTCGAGGGAGTGCGGAGGGACAAAGTCGTCGAGCCGTTTCGTGAAGGGGTGGGCCATAGGGGACACGCAGATTCTGCTGCCCAGCGAGCATATGAACTAAACCAATTTGCGGTTTCTTCCCACTGTGTTATCCCAACTTGAGCATTGAAAGCGTCCTGGCGATATCTGCTCACACAATGATACGGACGAAAAGACTGCGCCCGACGATGGGAGTCGAACCCATACGCTCCCGCCTAGATGCAGGGCTCTGTCCATTGAGCTACGTCGGGACTTGTACAATTCTCACATAAGGTCGATGGAACCGCCCGACTTTCTCCAGTCACCATGTCCCGAGCTTTTCCGCACACTTGTGAGCCCGTTTTGGCTCTCCCCACCGCATCCACACGTTAAGAACACCCTGCCAACACGCCTGCACAGCGTTGTCCACACGCTTTCCAGGGCGTACAATAAGGGTTCATGCTGGCAGCCCTCGTTGTGATAGCAGGCACCCAGGCGCAGCAGCCAGACCAGACCAGGGCCTGGCTGGACCTCCTCCTCAAGGTCGCCAAGACAGAGAACGCCTCGTTCTGCGTGGACGTCGACGAGACTGCCATGCCAGCACCGTTCCAGTATCTAAAGCGGGACGGCTTCCGTGGACTCGACCGGCTGGCGACAGCGATTAATCGCACTCGCACGACGATCGACGGCGTGAACGTCTTCCGGCGCAGGCTCGACGAGGACGACCTTAGGCTTCTGAACCCACACGAGCACGTCATCGCGGTCCTGAATTCGCTGTCCGTGACTGAAACAAACAAATTGCGCCAAGGAGACTTGTACTTATCGGCGCTACCAAGTACGATTCAGCGCCGCTTCAGGCATGCGATCGCACTGCTCGGGGACGGCCTCGGAGACTCGATGCTTGCCGAGTATCCCGATCGCATCGGCATGCGACTGGTGCTTGATCCGATCGCGGTTTTCTCGAGCAGGACCGGCGACGGCAACGTGACGCTGCAGTTCCTTGACGAGAAGACCAAGGTCCCCGTGCCGGAGAGCGGCGGGGGCGAGCCGGCGCCGTTGGGGAGGCCGGTCGACGGGGAGGTCGACTTCGGCGACGGCGAGATCACCACGCTGCGCGAGATCTGCGCTAGGGCCGAACGAGTGCTGCAGAAGTCGTTTTGGATCGACGGGCGATTGGCACCGAGCCGATATTTCATAAGCGGGACGTTCACAGAGAAAAGGTTGCTCGATGTGATCGCCGCGGTGACCGAGCCTTTCCCAGTCACGCCGGTGCCGGAGGGGCACAACAGGACTGAGTTCGCGGCCGAGAGGCAGCGTCTGATTGCGATCGCGTTTGGCCCTTACAGCGACGACAAGGTCGGGGTCGCAGAGCTCACAATCGGCGACTTGATCGCGGGAAAGTCGACCACGGTAAAGGAACTGTTCGGCACGAATGTTCCGCAAAGGCTCAAGGCGTTCATGGCGCAGTACCGCATCCAGCCGGATGACCGCGCTGAAATCTCGGGCGAGCTCTACCTTGCAGTCGCCGCGCCCGGGATGGCGACGCTCTTCGGCGCCTCGGTAGACGGGCTTGGCAACCCAGTCCCCTATAGCCTCCCGCATTTCATCAAGATCGGGTTCTAGGCGCGCAGCCTTTTCAACAACCCCTCTTTCACCGTCGGCCACTCCTCCTTTAGCACAGAAAAGTAAACGCTGTCGCGGACATAGCCGTCGGGCATGACCATGTTGTGTCGGAAGATCCCCTCCTGTTTCGCGCCCATCTTGAGCATCGCCTTCTGGCTCTGGACGTTGCGAAGGTCGGTCTTGAGCTGCACGCGGATCGCGCCGAGGGTCTCGAAGGCGTGCCCGAGCATGAGGAGCTTGGTCTCCGGATTGACCTTTGTGCCACGGTGCTCCTTCTTGATCCAGGTGTGCCCGACCTCGAGGCCCTTGTCCGATGAGCGTATGTCGAAGAAGCTGCTGCTGCCGATCGCTTTACCAGTCTCCTTGTGCACGATCGCATACGCGACGGTCAGTGGCATGCCGTTGCGGACGCTGATATAGTCTTGAAGACCGGACCTGTCGAACGAGCGCGGGAACGTCGGGAAGTACTGGAACATCTCACTGTCGCAGGCTTCGGCCAGTTCGGATGCGCGCTTGATCGAGAGAGGCTCCAAGCGCACGACATAGCCCTCCATGACGATCGGTTTGACCCAGTCCTGGTCGAGCTGCGGTGCGTTTCCCCTCCGGCCAAAGAGCACACGTCGCGCCCTTCGCTTGCCGTGCTCCTGGACGTTGCTGGCCTGAAGCTCCGCGACCACTCTCCTTGCCGGATCAAGCTGGACTCCCAGTTTGTCGAGGACTCGGCCGGCGAGCCCGTCGCCCTCCCGGACGAGTCCGAGCAGCAGGTGCTCGGTGCCGATATAGTCGTTGGCGAGGTCCCTCGCCTCGTCGTACGCGAGGTCGATGACGCGCTTCGCGCGCGGGGTCAGCGACATGTCCATGCTTGGGCGCGTCTCGCCGCGAGGCAACTGCTTTTCGACTTCTTCCCTGACCCGTAATAGGGACGCACCTAGTTGTTCGATGGCACGGCACCCTACACTGTCCGTCTCGCGCAATAGGCCTAAGAGCAGGTGCTCGGTGGAGACGTATCCTTCTCCGAACCTCTGCGCCTCCTCCTGCGCGTAGAACACCACCTTTCTAGCCCGCTCGGTGAACCGCTGCCACATGACTTACCCCCGATTCAACTTCCAGTACAGGTACCGCATGATCTCGTCGTACACGTGTGGGCGCGAGGTCGCCTTGCCGATCGAGTGGTCGTCGCGCGGGTAGGCCATCAGGTCGAAGTGCTTTCGCTCGTCGATCAGCGCCTGCACCATGCGTGCAGTGTCTTGGTAGAGCACGTTGTCGTCGAGCATCCCGTGGATGAGGAACAGGTTTCCGGTGAGGCCCGCCGCGTGCCACACCGGCGAGGTCTTCTTGTACACGTCCGGACCGTCCTTCTCCATCCCGAGGCGGCGGCGCGTGTACCACTCGTTGTACGACTTCCAGTCCGTTACGCTTGCGACCGCCACGCCGGTATCGAACACTCCCGGCGCGGTCAGCATAATCATGCACGTGAGGAACCCGCCGTACGACCAGCCCCACACGCCGACGCGTTCGTCGTTCACATAGCCGAGCGACGACAGATATCTCTTTGCAGCGATCGCCTCTTGCGTGTCGATCACGCCCATCGACTTGTAGTACGAAGAGTTGCGCTCGCCTCCCTGTCCCCACGACGCCGCGAAGTCGACGTAGAGGCACACCATGTCTAGCTCTTGTGCGGCGTAATTCGCAAAGTGCCCGCCCCACGACATCTTCGCGCTGTTCGCGTACATGTCGGTCAGCAGCGCGGGGTGCTTTTTGGACTTGTCGAGCCCCTTCGGAGTGACCAGGAGGCCGTACATCTTGATTCCGTCGGGCCCGTCGAACGTGACCTGCTCGAAGTTCGCCCACGTCACCTTCTTGAAGTCTTCGAGCGGGGTGTTGGTTAGCCTCTTGATGCTCGGCTCGACCGAGTAAAGCTCCCACGGCACGCCTGGTGCGCTCGCTATGGTCGCCATTACTCTGCCGTCCTCGCTCACCATCGGCGGTGGGCACTCGTCGAAGCCCACGCGCGTGGCGACTCCGTTCTCGATCGGAACGTGGACGGTGAGGCGTCCGCCCGGCTCGATGACGGTGATCTCGGTCTTCATTGGTGACCTCGCCTGCGTCACCAGCACGATCCGGTCGCTCTCCTTGGGCCGCATGAACCCCGCGATGTCGTGCTGCTCCGCGTATACCGCCTGCACGTCCTCTCCAGTTGGTGTCATAGAGTACAGCCCGCGGTTCACAAACTTGCCGTCGCGGATGTCGGTCGTAAACAGAACGCGGTTCGAGTCCCGCGTCCACGCTAGGTATCGAAAGTCCGGGATGTAGTTCTTGGGCGCCTTTTCGTTGTATGCGTCAAGCTTCTTCATCGTCGCAACGGGCACGATTGTGATCGTGGCCTCTTGGAAGTCGTCCTTGGTCCAGTACAGCGCAAACATCCCGCCGTCGGGGGACCACGCGTAGCTCGTCGGCCACATGTATCGCGGCAGTCCCTCTACGAACTTGATCAGTCCACCCTCGACGTCGGCGACGCCGATCTGCGTGTCGACGCTCATCTCTCCGTGCCACAGGCGCTGGATGTTGACGACCTCCGCCTTCTCCTTGCTGAAGTCCATCATCACGTGGCTGCCGAGCTTGCTGGTGTCGGACCAAACGACTAGGAGCTTCGATCCGTCCGGCGACCAGTAAAACTCGTCGAGCGACGTGCCAGGCTTGCTGAGGAACGTGATCTGCTTGATGCCGCCCGTCTTGCGGTCGTAGCGGAAGAGGTTCTGCCCGCGAATGAACGCGATGTACTTGCCATCCGGCGAATAGCTTGCGCTCGTTACCTGTTCGTTCGTGTCGATCAGGGGCCGCAGGTCCTTCCCTTCCGGCGTGAACAGCCATACGCGACCGCGATATGGCCCCGCCATGATCTCTTTGCTGTCGGGCGACCAGCGGTACCCGCCCATGCCGGCGTCATAGAGCTCCTCCTCCTTCTTCTGCAGGTCCGTGCGCACATCGTCCTGACGCGGGGCGCGAGCTATTTTCCCGCTCTCGACGATCTTCGTCTCCTTGCCCGTGCGTAGATCCATGACGTAGGCGTCGAGCATCCGCGCACCGTCCTTGTTGGTGCCGTACACGACGTAACGCCCGTCGGGTGACATTTGCTCGCCCACTGGGCTGCGGCCGTTGACGATCGGATATTCGTACAGCCGCTCGAGCGTCAGCCCGCTCTTGGGGACGGGAAGGGCCTGGGCGAAAACGTCTGGAGCGATCGACAAAAGCGAGAGCAAGACGAAAAACCGGAGGAATCGGACCATTACGGCCCGTTTTTACCCGTGTCCACTTCATCCTTCATCCTTCATCCTTCATCATTCCTATGTGCCGACCCTCGTCATCGTCCGCGACCACCCGAAGGACATCGCGCACCGCTACGCGATCATGTCATTGGACGGCAAGCAGGTCGCGAAGATGAAGTACAAAGAGAGGGTCGAGGTCCCAATCGCCACAGGAAGGCACACCCTGCAGGGCAAGAACGAGCTGGGAAAGGCGAGCACGATCGAGTTCGAAGCCAAGGACGGCGAGACCATCACGGTTCACATAGGCGGCATCCCGATCGGCTGCATATCCTGGTTCGCCGGCATCGTCCCGCCCACGCCGACCATCGTGATGCGGGTCAATCAGGGCTGGGGCGAGGTCAATGGAGTGAACTGGAAGGAGTGAGGGAAAGGTACGCTTTGTCCCATGCGAACGGGAACGATTCTCGCCCTAGCTCTGCTCGCCCTCACCCTCGGCTGTAGCGGCGGAGACAAGACCGCCGAAGACGGCAAAGACACGAACGTCGTCGCAAAGAAGTACTCCATCGCAATGATTCCGAAGGGAACAATGCATGAGTTTTGGAAGACCGTCGAGGCAGGCGCGCGAAAGGGCGCGGAAGAGTTCAAAGTCGACCTGACTTGGAAAGGGCCGATAAAGGAGGACGACAAGAACCAGCAGATCCAGGTCGTCAACGACTTCATCGGCAACGTCGATGCGATCGCGCTCGCACCGCTCGACAGCAAAGGCTTGCGCGGCCCGGTCAAGCAGGCGAACGAAGCAGGCACACCGGTCATCATCTTCGACTCCGGCATCGAGGACAGCGAGATCGTGTCCTTCGTCGCCACTGACAACCACGCCGCAGGAATGAAGGCTGGCGAGGCAATGGCGAAGAAGCTTGGCGGTAAGGGCAAGGTCGTTGTTTTGCGCTACCTCGAGGGTTCAGCCAGCACGACGGAACGAGAAGAAGGGTTCATCATGGCCGCAAAGGCGGGAGGCCTCGAGATCGCAAGCGCCGACCAACACGCCGGAGCCTCTCCGGAAGAGGCGCGGCAGGCAGCGGGCCGATTGATCCAGCGCTTTGCCTCTGGTGGCAAGTTGACGATAGACGGGATGTTCGCGCCGAACGAATCGTCCGCATTTGGAACCTTGCTCGCCCTACAAGCATCGGGAATGGCGGGCAAGGTTTTGTTCTATGGTTTCGATTCGAGCGAGAAGCTGCTCGACGGAGTACGGAAGGGACACATCGAGGGTCTGATACTGCAAGACCCGTTCAACATGGGTTACCTGACGGTAAAGACCATCGTGGCGCACCTGAAGGGCGAAAAGGTCGAGCCGATGACGGACACAGGATCGACGCTCGTCACGAAAGAAAACATCGACTCGGAGCCGGTCAAAAAGCTGCTCAACCCGCTCGGTTGACCGATGGCCTTTCTCGAACTCCGCGGGATCGGCAAGAGGTTTGGGGCGACAGTCGCGCTCGAGGGCGTGGACCTCTCGGTAGAAACCGGTGAAGTGCACGCCCTCGTCGGCGAGAACGGCTCTGGAAAGTCGACTCTGATGCGTGTGCTTGCGGGGGTTGTATCGCGCGACGCCGGTTCGATCCTCTTAGACGGTCGGTCGTTCGAGCCGCGAGACCCCGGCCACGCGCGGCTCTCCGGAGTCGCGATGATCCACCAGGAGCTTTCCTTGTGCGACCACCTCTCCGTCGTCGACAACGTTCTACTGGGGATGGAGAGGACACGGCTCGGTCTGCTGGACTCATCCGAGCAAGAGCGGATCGCGCGTTCGGCTCTTGACCGGCTCGGGCACGGCGACATCGACCTCTCAGTCCCGGTCGGACGGTATCCGATCTCAGTCCGGCAGACGATCGAGATCGCACGCGCCTTGGCGGTCGGTTGCCGAGTGATCGTGTTCGACGAGCCCACGAGCAGCCTGACGCTCAGCGATGCACAAAGATTGTTCTCGATCATTGACTCGCTGCGGGCTGACGGGCACGCGGTGGTTTACATCTCGCACTTCTTCGACGAGGTGCGGCGCGTGTCCGACCGCTTTACCGTGCTCCGCGACGGAAGGAACGCAGGTGGCGGGGTAACTAAGGAGTTCACCGACGAGCAGATCATCTCGATGATGGTCGGGCGGGAGATCGCCGACCTGTATCCGCGCAGCGCGCACAATCCTGGTGAGGTCGCGCTCTCGCTGCACGGCCTTTCTGGCATGACAAAGCCTGCTGACGCGACGATCGAAGTCCGCGCAGGCGAGGTCCTCGGTATCTCAGGGCTCGCGGGCGCGGGCCGCACCGAGCTCTTGCGCGCGGTTTTCGGACTGGACCCCGTTAAGCGCGGGCGTGTGAAACTTCTTGCCCACGTCGGACCTGCGAGCCCCGCACAGAGGTGGGCGCAGGGCGCCGGAATGCTGAGCGAAGATCGAAAAAACGAGGGCCTCGCGCTTGGCATGACCGTCGCAGAGAACACACTGCTCACGACGCTGCCGCCATGGGTCTCACCCGGATGGGAGGCGCGCGCGGCGCAGTCCTCGATCGAACAGCTCGGCATCAAGACGCAGGGCCCGCACCAGCCCGTCCATGCGCTCAGCGGCGGGAACCAGCAGAAGGTCGCGCTCGCGCGGCTGCTCGCGCACGACGCCGACGTCTATCTGCTCGACGAGCCCACGCGCGGGATCGACGTCGCGAGCAAGGAACAGATCTACCAGCTCATCGACGCAGTTGCGCAGCGCGGCAAGGCGGTTCTCGTCGTGAGTAGCTACCTGCCCGAGCTTCTCGGCGTGTGCGACCGGATTGCAGTGATGTCCCGCGGGCACCTCAGCCCCGCGCTGCCGGTGGCGCAGTGGTCGCAGGAGAGCCTGATGCACGAAGCGGTGGGGTCGGCATGAAGGGGCTCAAGAACACGATCGGGCTCGTCGTCGCGCTCGCGGTCCTGTACGCCGTGTTCGCGTTTATGATCGGCGAGAACTTCACGAGCGTGCTCACGATCGAGAACATGCTCAAGAACAGCACGATCGTCGGTCTGGTGGCCGTGGGGATGACGTTCGTGATCGTGTCCGCCGGCATTGATCTGTCGGTCGGGTCCATGGTCGCCTTTGTGACAGTCGTGTTCGCTTTTGCTTTGGAGCGTGGCGCGGGCGTTGCGATGGCGTCTTTGTGGGCGCTCGTCGCGGGCGTCGGGGCGGGATTGGTGAACGGTGCACTGATTGTCGGGCTCCGCATCACACCGTTCATCGTCACGCTCGGCACTTTGCTGATGTTGCGTGGTGCCGCGAAGGGCCTCTCGGGCGGCAACCCGATCTACCCCGACAACTCGGGGTGGGTCGAGTCGCTAATGCTGACGAAGGGCGGCAGTGACGCGTTGAGCATTCCGCCGGGCGTTTGGATCTTGGTGGCTGTTGCTGTGCTCGCAGCAGTGGCGCTGCGGTACACACGGTTTGGTCGGCACACCGTTGCGGTCGGATCGAACGAGCAGGCCGCGCGGTTGTGCGGCGTTCCAGTCGCGCGGATCAAGGTCGCTGTGTACAGCCTGGTCGGCGTGTGCGCAGTCTTGGCGGGTCTGGTGCAGGTTTCGCTTTTGACGGGCGGCGATCCGACGATCCAAGAGGGCCTGGAGCTGCAGGTGATCGCTGCGGTCGTGATCGGCGGCGCCTCATTGGCCGGTGGGACGGGATCGATCGGTGGCACACTGTTAGGGGTGCTCATCATGGAAGTGATCCGCACGGGCTCTTCGCTCATCGGGTGGCCGAACTGGGTGCAGCAGATCGTCACCGGCGCGATCATCATCGTCGCCGTCGCGCTCGACCAGGTCCGGCACAGGAGGGCCGCGTAATGGGCCGGTTCGACGACGGCAACCGCTGCGCGTTGTGCGGGAACGCGAAGGACGAGCGCCGAAAGCTCATCGTCGGGCTTCACGGTGCGGTCTGCTCCGAATGCATCGACCTGTGCAACGACATTCTACAGAAGGGCCCGGAGGGCACGGCCCCGCCCGCACCTGCGTCTCGAACGATCCTCGACCAGCTCATCGCGATGACACTTGAACTTGCCAGGTCCGAGCACGGCCAGGTCATCCTTGGCGAGGGAAACACGAGCGCCCGCGACGGGGACACCCTCTGGATCAAGGCTACAGGCCATCAAATGCCCAGCATCACGGCCGGAGGATTTGTCCAAGTCAACCTGGGCAGAGTTATACAAACCATAGACGGGCCGCGCCTCCCCGACGACGAACTGAGGGCCATCCTCAACGACGCCCGCACCGATGACAGGTCGAAGAACTTCCCCTCCACCGAGACCTACATGCACGCGTTGCTGCTCACACTGCCTGACGTCTACTTCGTCGCCCACACGCACCCGATGGCGACGCTCGGGCTGATGTGCGGCCCGCAGGCGCGGCAGTTCGCTGAGCAGCGCCTGTTCCCCGACCAGATCGTGCTGTGCGGCCCGAGCTCGGTGTATGTGCCCTACGTCGCTCCCGGGCTCGAGCTCGCCGTCGCGATCCGCGAGGCTTGCCGGGAGTACACCAATGACACCGGGATGCAGCCGAAGACGATCCTGCTGGAGAACCACGGGCTCATCGCGCTCGGTCGCACGCCCAAGGAGGCTGTCTCAGCGTGCCTGATGACCGAGAAGGCGGCCAAGGTGTTCTCGATCGCTTCCGACCCTCATGCGCTGACACCAGAGGAGGTCGAGCACATCCACAACTGGACCGACGAGCACTTTCGGCAGGGCAAGATCTGGTCTGATTGAACTTGTCGCCGTTTTTCGCCGTTTTTTCGCCGTTTTTAGGTTCAAAAAAGTGGGTCCTCTCGGCCCCTTCAGATGGATATTTCGTGCGTGCCGGCACCGACCGTGATCCAGTCCCCGCTGGACCACACATCGGCCTCTACGTTCGGTGGAATCGTCACAGTCAGTTTCTTATCCCGCCAGGACGTCGATATCCTTCCGCGAGGAGAGTCGTACCAGCAGTTCGCCCATTCGAGCGGGCCGCGCTCTACCCGGATCTGAACGCGCTTGTATCCTGGCGCCGCGAGCCGGATGCCGCCGATCGTCTCCATCATGAACTGCCCGACTGCGCCAAACGCGTAGTGAGCGAACGAGTTCATGCCTGGATCGCCGAACCCCTGCTCGGGCGTCCAGCCGTTCCATCGTTCCCAGATTGAAGTAGCGCCGTGCTTGATCGAGAACAGCCAGCCCGGATACTCGTCGCTGAGCAAAAGCTTGTACGCGAGATCCGAGCGGCGCCCGTCGCGCAGAACCAGCATCAAGTCTTTAGTGCCGATGAATCCGGTCGTCAGATGGCCGCGCTTCTCGACGTCCTCGGCCAGCCGCGCGAACACTTTCGCCCGATTGGCTTCGTCGATCATGCCGAACGCGAGCGCCATCGCCTGCCCGGTCTGCGACTTTCCTTCCACCCAGCCGTCGTCGTCCAAGTACGTCGCGCGGAAGCGCATGCAAAGCGTCTTGAACAGCGCGGAGTTCTTGCGCGCCTCTTCGTCATAGCCCAGTATCCGCGCCGCCTCTGCAAGAATCCATGCCGACCGACCAAGGAACAGCATGTAGAGGACCGTGTGCGGTGTCTCGACTCCGACGTTCAGCCAGTCGCCAAAGCAGTGGAACTCCTTCGGCGGAAGCCCGTCCTGCATGCGACCCACGCAGAACCCGACGAACTTCTTCATCGACTCGAACTGACGCTCGAGGATCCGCTTGTCCTCATAGACCTCCCACATCGCCCATGGCACGATCGTGCCGGCGTCCGCCCAAGCGGGCCCGCCGTCGTCCATCCCGTAGAGCACGGGCGCGAACATCGGATACTGCCCGTCCGCTCGCTGCGCGTCCGAAAGGTCGACGAGCCACTTGTCGAGGAACGACTGCACGTCGGCGAGCAGCATCCCTGTCCTGCAGAACACTTCGATGTCACCGGTCCAACCAAGGCGCTCATCGCGCTGCGGGCAGTCGGTCGGGATCTCGATGAAGTTCGAACGGAACGTCCAGTCGATGTTGCTCCAAAGCTTGTTCAGTCGGTCGTCGGAACACTCGAAACCGCTCGCGGCGCGCGCGACGTTGCTCAGCGCGCGACCGCTAACCGAGTCTTGCGGGAGCTCGACCGAAGCCTCGATGTACCTGAACCCGTGGAACGACCCGCGCGGAGACCACTCCTGGTCGCCTGCCCGAGTCGTGTATACATCTCGCGCGCGTGCCGATCGCAAGTTGGTCGTGTACGCCGTGCCGTCGGTGTTCAGCACTTCGGCGTGCCGCAGTACGATCTCTCGACCGGCCGGTTGGCCCTTCAGACTGAGTCGGGGCACTCCGGCGAAGTTCTGGCCGAGGTCGTACACCCACCTTCCATCGATCGTGCCCTTGACGCTCTGCGCTTTGACTTCGCTGTACACCACGACCGGCTCCATCGGGTACGGCTCGACCAACGGACTGAGCTGACGACCGACCACTACCGGATGCCAGTCGTCCGCGGCAATCCGCGCATCGTGCTCCTCGCCCATGAGGAAGTCCGACATCGTCGTAGCCCCGGTTGTCGCTCGCCACGAATCATCGGTGGGGACAAGCTGCGAGGTCCCGTCGTCAAAGTCCAGCCAGAGCATCGCGCTAAAGCGCGTCTGGTCGTCGTAGTGCGTGCGCCGACCAAAGCCGACATAACCGGTGAACCAGCCGTCCATCAGCACGGTGTCGATCGCGTTCGGGCCCTGATGAACAAAGCCCGTGACGTCGTATGCTCGGTAATGGATGCGCTTCTTGTAGTCGGTCCATCCGGGAGCGAACCAGTCGTCGCCGATCTCTCCGCCGTTCAAAGAGACCTCGTACAGTCCCATCGCTGTCGCGTAAAGCACGGCCCTCTTCACCTGTTTTCCGACGGAAAACTCGCGGCGCAGCACCCTCGGAAGAGGAAGGAATAACTGCGGCACTGTGACCCCGCCCCAGGGCGGGATGCCATGAGCGCCAAGCGACTTCGCCGGCTTCCACACGTTTGAATCGCTGAACCGCGCCTCCCACGACGCGTCCGTGACGATTTCACGCTTCGCACCGCCGCCTGTGAGCAACAGTTTGGCGATCATGCCGCTCGCGGAGGACGCATGCGACTCGAGCGTGACTTCGATCGTGTTCTCACCCACTTTGAGCGCCTTGAGCACGTCGACCAGCACAGGGCGTCGCCACGAATCCCCGCGGCCGTCGCTCTTCCCCACCTGCACTCCGTTGACTTCGGCGGAGAAGGTGTCGTCGCCTGTGCCCAGCAAGGTCGCGTGCTCAGGCATTGAGTCCAGCCGGAACCGGTGACGATAGACGACGATGCACTCCGGCACCGGGCTCACTGGCGCGTCGGCGTGCCACAGCCAGTACGCGCCCATGAAGTCCGGCGGCCTGTTCGCACTGAGCGGCTCATCGAACCCGATCCACTCCGCCTCCCACTTTGCGGGCGCAGCCGTCCATGTCGCCCAACCGCTCCATTCGCCCGCGCGATCGTTTTCATCCCACACTCGCACTCGCCAAAAAGCAGCCTGTCGCGGCGAGAGCGGCTTGCCTTCGTAAACGATGTCGAGCGACTGGTCCGACTTGACCTGCCCCGAGTCCCAGAGGTCCGCGCTGCCTCCCAGTGTCGAGGACACCGAGATCTGGTACGCGCTTTGCCGTAAACCCTCGCCCTTGAGCATCCATGAGAGCCGCGGCTTTGCATCAGCTACGGCGAGCGGATCGACCAACAGGTTACAGCGCGGTCTGGACGGCACCATGGCAGAGAGTATGAATCATGTGCCGGCCGTTTCCGTCAGTCCGTGAGTGGCACGCCGCGGGTCTCCTTGATGAACGGGATCAGCATCAGGCCCACAAACGGCACGGCACCCACCCAGAAGAGCGTCTTCATGATCGCGTCTGGACCCTGCGAGATGATCGTCCCAATCAACAGTGGACCCATGGCCGCGATGAAGCGCCCAGCGTTGTAACAGAATCCCGCACCCGTCGCGCGCAACCGCGTTGGGAACAGCTCCGGCAAGTAATAGGTGAACGACCCAAACACGCCGAACACCGAGAGCCCGATCGGGAACGCCATGTACAGCCGCGTGTGCGGGTCGATGTCCAGCCCGAACGCGCACATGATCGCCGCGCCCGACGCAATGAAGTACACCGTGTACATCACGCGGCGACCGAGGTGCTTTGCAAGCGGGATCGCGAGCAGCGTCCCCAAAAGTCCGCCCACGTTAAAGGAGTTCGTCGCTATCTTCTTCCACTCCTCGGCCTGGTCGCCGTTACCGGAGGAGGTTGCGAGCTGAGTCGCAAGCGCGGGTAGGAACGCGTTGCAACTCCACCACGTGACTAGCGCGACGACCGCCATGCCGAGCCCGCTCAGCGTTACGCGGACATAGGGCTTCGTGAAGAGTTCCATGATCGTCGGCCGCGGCGCGTTTGTTGCGGCAGACTTCCACCTCTCAGGCTCCTTGACGAACATCCGCACCGCGAACGCCACCGCAGCCGGAAAAAGCCCGCACAGGAAGACGTATCGCCACGCGACCTCGGGGTTTGCCTTGAACGCCACTCCTTGGATGTAATACGTCGTGTACGTCGCGAGGAAGAGGCCGAGCGGTGCAGCCGTGTAGAGGAGCGCCCCAGCCTCGATGCGCCTCTTCTCCGGCACGACCTCTGCGACCATGCTCGCGCCCGCCGCCCACTCACCGCCGATACCGAGGCTCGCGATCACGCGGAACGCGATCAGGAACCCCATGTTCGGCGCGACGGCGCACAGCGCGGTCCCCACGGCGTACATGAGCATCGTAATGAGCAGCGTCTTGGTGCGGCCGATCCGATCGCAGAGCCGCCCGAAGAGAATCCCTCCCGTGCCCCAGCCGAGGAGCAGGATGCAGGTGAGCAGCCCGATCCAGTACGGCGTCGCCTGCTTGGCGGCCTCCGACCCGATCTCAAGGCCGAGGAGAGTCGGCACACAGTTGGGGGCGACGTAATTGAAGAGCAGGCCGTCGAAGACGTCGAAGCCCCAACCCAACCACGCGGCGAAGAGCACCGTCCACTGGTACCCGTTCATGTCGAGGAAGCCGCGCTTTTGAGCCGTCGCCAAGGTCACTGGTTAGGACGGGCGCACGACTTGGTTTTTGTCCAGAGTGGATGAGAAGGTTGGCTGCCCCGCAGGGACTCGAACCCCAACTGACGGTACCAGAAACCGGTGTCCTACCATTAGAC
>JANWJY010000134.1 GCA_025451715.1 Fimbriimonadaceae bacterium
GTCACGGGCCGCGAGTTCCTGGTCGATGAGACTGCCGGAGCGGGGCCAGCCGCCGCACTCATCGCATTCAGCCCACAAACGGACCTTGTCTTCGTCGTCGCGTGCGACATCCCGTTTTTCAATGCAGAAGTCGTCGGAGAACTAAGGGAGCGGATCGGAGTCCATGATGCAGCAATCCCGCTGCTTGACGCGAAGCCGCAGTACTTCTGCGCGCTGTACTCAAAGTCTGCGTTTGAGAAGTGGCAACATACGCCGCCCCGGGAAAGTGATCGAGGCGAGCCCCATTGGCGGGGAGCTTCGATGTGCGAACTCATCGCAAAAATTGAA
This sequence comes from Fimbriimonadaceae bacterium, assembly GCA_025451715.1. Lineage (GTDB taxonomy): Bacteria > Armatimonadota > Fimbriimonadia > Fimbriimonadales > Fimbriimonadaceae > JADFMN01. The sequence continues at coordinate 328 of JANWJY010000134.1, forward strand.
GCCCTCGAGACAGTGCTCGAGACCGACCCAATTCACATCACCGGGGTCAACACGCCCGCCGAGCTCGAAGACCTAACTCGAAGGGTCAGGCCTTGAACTTGTCGGCCACGCGCCGCGCGCCGTGTTCGACGCCCTCGGCCGCAGACACGACGTGTTCCTTGACGTCGTCGATGGCGTCGTCGTATCGGCTGATCAGGCGTTTGCCCATGTCGGCTGCGCCAAGCTTTGTCCTGCGCACCGCTCTGCCGAACTTCTCTTCGTTCGCGGCGACCACGAGCACAGTTCCGACCACGCCGATTCCGACACCCAAGAGGAGAGCGGTCAGCGTGCTCATCCCATTCCTGTCTTCGTAATTCTGTAGTTCTCTTGACATCTTTTCTTCCTTCCCCGCTTCTGGCTACGCCGCGCAATGTTGGGGCGTTCATCGCGGCCCGGGCCCCCTGAATCCATAATAACGCTGTGCCCAAGGCTGTTGTGCTCTTGAGTGGAGGTCTTGACTCCGCGACCTGCCTCGCGATAGCCCGCGAACGCGGGTTCGAGTGTCATTGCCTCAGTTTCCAGTATGGACAAAGGCACGCGTATGAGCTCGATTGCGCGAAGGAGTTAGCAAAAGTGCTGGGTGCAAATGAGTTCCGGGAGGTGGAGGTCGACCTCCGCGCGTTCGGCGGATCATCCCTGACTTCCGACATCCCCGTTCCAAAATCTGGTGGGGTGGATGGGATCCCCCTGACATATGTCCCGGCCCGTAACACAGTGTTCCTTTCATACTCGCTGGCCCTCGCTGAAGTCATCGGTGCGTCGGCGATCTTCATCGGGGTAAATGCGCTCGACTACTCTGGCTACCCCGATTGCCGACCAGAGTACATATCCGCCTTCCAGGCAATGGCGGACCTTGCTACGCGCGCTGGCATTGAAGGGCGAGGACCGCGCATTGAGACGCCATTGATCGGGATGACCAAGGCGCAGATCATAGCCGAGGGTCTGCGGCTCGGTGTCGACTACTCGCGGACCTCTTCCTGCTACGACCCTTCGCCGTCCGGCATGCCCTGTGGAGAGTGCGATTCGTGCAGGCTAAGGGCGAAAGGCTTCACAGAACTGGGCGTTCGGGATCCCCTACTGGTATGAAACTACGGATCGCCGAGGTGTTCGCGAGCGTTCAGGGCGAGGGGCTCTGGGCCGGCACGCCGTCGGTGTTCGTGCGGGCGAGCGGTTGCAACCTGCGGTGTGTGTGGTGCGACACGCCCTATGCGTCTTGGTCGCCCGAGGGGTCGGTAATGACGGTCGATGAGATTGCCTCCGAGGTCGATGCTCTGCGCGGATCCGCAACGCACGTCGTGCTCACGGGCGGCGAGCCGATGATGTTCGATGCGATCGTGCCACTCGCCTCGCGTTTGAAAGCTGACGGTTTCACGATCACGGTCGAGACTGCGGGAACAGTGTATCAAGAACTTCCCTGCGACCTCATGTCCATCAGTCCGAAGCTGGAAAACTCGTCGCCACCAATTGAGAGCGGATGGCTCGCGAGGCACGAGGGAACGCGAACCAACACGATCGTCCTTTCACGCTTGCTCGAGAGTTACGACTACCAACTCAAGTTCGTCATCGGCGACGACCCGTCGCGGGATTTGCAGGAGATCGACACGCTCCTTTCGCAGCTTTCACCGGTCGATCCGTCGCGGACTCTGCTTATGCCGGAAGGGACGGACGTTGAAACGCTACGCAGGCGGATGTCTACCATCGAACCAATCGCAAACGTGCGCGGATGGGGCACGAGCCCTCGGTTGCACATTGAGATGTTCGGCAACGTGCGGGGCACGTGACCTCCACCCCTGCCTCTCCTCCTCCACTCTACGCAAGATGAGGGGGGATGCGGAGTAACATCCACCCATGCCGTCGCGCGAGTTCGAGCCGGGGATCGAGACCGACTTCAGCAACAAGCTGGACTACAGCAAGTACCTCCGGCTCGATAAGATCCTTACCGCGCAGGTTCCACTGAGCGACCCAGAGCACCACGACGAGACGCTCTTCATCATCCAGCACCAGACCAGCGAGCTGTGGATGCTGCTCGCGATCCACGAACTCAGGGCCGCAATTGGCTGGATCAATAAGGGGCAGCTCGAACCGTGCTTCAAGATCCTCTCGCGCGTCAAACAGATCCAGCGGATGCTTTTCGAACAGTGGAGCGTTCTCGAGACTCTCACACCAAGTGAGTACATCCAGTTCCGTCACGTGCTCGGCAACGCGAGCGGGTTCCAGTCGTTCCAGTACCGCACGATCGAGTTCCTCTTCGGCAACAAGGACCGCGACTCGGTGCAGGTGTTCAAGCACGACCCGGAGGTCCACGCGCAATTGATCAACGACCTCGAAGCACCGAGCCTGTACGACGAGTTCCTGATCCACCTCGACCGCAAGGGGTTCGCCGTCCCCAAGGACGCGATCGCACGCGATTGGTCAAAGCCGTACGAGCCCCACCCCGAGCTCGTGCAGGTGTACAAAGCGATCTACGAGCGCCCGCACGACAACTGGGACATCTATGAGATGTGCGAAAAACTGATCGACGTGGACGAAGGGATGGCGCTGTGGCGGTTCAGGCACGTCAAGACAGTGGAGCGAATTATTGGGTTCAAAAAGGGCACCGGAGGCAGCAGCGGGGTCTCGTTCCTCAAGCGGATCGTGGACATGAGGATGTTCCCCGAGCTGTGGGACGTACGCACGGAGATCGAGCGGTGAACATCCCGGATGGGCCGTTGACGCCTGAGTTCGTCGAAGACCATATCGCACCACTGTTCTCGCTGGCGCTCAAGGCCGAGAAGCTGCGCGGGGAGACTTACCTCGCCAACCACTCGCTGGGGCGACCGCTGGACCAGATGTGTGCGGACGTGCACTCCGCGCTCGAACTTTGGTACGCGCGGATGGACCACTCTTGGTACGACGACGACGGGTGGCTTGCTGAAGTGAACCTATGGCGGTCTAACACAGCGCGACTGATCGGACTTCCCTCTTACGACTGCATCGTTCCGAAGGTGAGCGCGGGCCAAGGGTTGCGCGCTGTGCTCAATGCGCTTGTCGGCACGAAGCCGATCAACATCGTCGCGACGACCGGCGAGTTCGACTCGATCGACTTCATCCTCAAGACTTACGCGGCAAAGGGCGTCGCAAACGTCACGTGGGTCGCCCCGTCGAAGAGCGACCAGGGCGTGCCGCTGTACGACGCGAAGGACATCGTGCAGGCGATCAACAAGGACACGGACCTCGTGGTGTTCTCCCGCGTGTTCTACATGACCGCGCAGATCCTAGACGGCTATTGCGACATCATTGCCGCGGCGCATGCAAACGGCGCACTAGTTGTGTGCGACCTCTTCCACGCGGCCGGTGTGATCCCCGTCGACATGGTCTCAGAGGGTTACGACTTCGCGATCGGCGGTTCGTACAAGTATTTGCGCGGCGGCCCGGGCGCGTGCTGGCTTGCGATCCACCCCTCCACGTTTGCAAAGGGGCTCAGATCGCTCGACACCGGCTGGTTCGCAAAGGCGGACACTTTCGGCTTCGAGCGGCCGGACGAGCCGCGGTTTAAGGAGCGCGGCGACGGATGGCTCGAAGCGACCCCGTCGATCTTGACCCCGTACCAGGCCAAGTCCGGGTTGGAGTTCGCGCTCGAGGTCGGGGTGGACAGGCTGAGGCCGTTCAGCCTGGAAAGGCTCGCCAGGTTGCGCGAAGTGTTCAAGTCACGAGGCATAGACATGCACACACCTGAACAACCGGATGGCCACGGCGGGTTCGCGCTGATGCCCCACAAATACGCCACGGGGCTCTGGAAGAGCCTCACAGAAAACGGGGTGAACGTCGACGCCCGGCTCGGCTTCGTGCGCTTTGGCCCGGACCTGTTGAACACCGACGAGGACTTCGATCGGGCCGCGTGCGTCGTAAAATCGCTGCTGTGACCTGCGATCCGGCAAAGTGGCTCGAAGAGCACGGCGACGTGCTGTACCGTTTCGCGCTCTCGCGCCTGCGCGACCGCACTCTCGCAGAGGACGTCGTGCAGGAGACGCTGCTCGGCGCGTTGAAGAACGCAAAGGACTTCGAGGGCCGCGCAGAAGTGCGCACGTGGCTGATCGGAATCCTCAGGAACAAGATTGCAGACCAACTTCGCCGTACTGGCCGCATACGAGAAGATTCGACTGAACGTATCTTCGACGACAGAGGCGCGTGGGCTGCTGCACCTGGCGATTGGCATGACCCAGAGAGCCAGTTGAGCAGCAAGGAGTTCCAGCAGACGTTTAGTGACTGCATGGAGAAACTGCCAGAACCGCTCGCCGAGGCGTTCATCCTGCGTGAAGTCGAGGAGACGGACTACGAAGAGGTGTGTGACGCGCTGGAGATTTCTGCGACTAACCTATCGACCCGCCTTTACCGCGCCCGGCTGCTCTTGCGAAAGTGCCTGGAGCAGAACTGGTTCGGCGAGGGAGTCAAGCGATGAACGCTGTGTGGAAGATACTGACACTGCCGTGCGAAGAGGCATCTCGGATCATGTCCGACGGCATGGACCGAGCGCTGACAAATGTCGAGCGAATCGCGCTCCGTGCACACCTCATCTCGTGCAGATCGTGCAAGAGATTTAGGAAGCAGCTCTTCGTGATCGAGGCGGCGGCCAAGGCGGCTGCTGACGAGAAGATGCCGGAAGATAGTCGAGAAAGAATCCGCGCGAACATCGACGATGAACGCAGCTAGGGCTCGACGTCCTCGCTGCCACGCATCATTGCTTCGAACGCAACGACCGCTGCCGCGACGTGTACGTTCAGTGAACGGCCCTTGCCGTACATCGGGATAGCCACAACCTCGTCGCACGTTTTAAGGAGCCCTGGCGTTACTCCCCCGCCTTCGCTACCTAGAACTAGGCAGCACCGGGGGCCATATTCGCACTTCATGTAGTGAGTTGCGCCCTCAGCGACCTCGACGGCAACCAAGCGATGTCCTTCGGACCGCAACACCTCGACAGCCTCGCCCCACTTTGCGAACTGCCGCCATGTAACGCGGCGATGGAACCCCAGAGACGTCACGCCGATGCGCGGGGCGGGCGGAACGGGCGTGCGTCCCACCATGACGAGCTCCGAAGCCCCACACGCAGCAGCAACGCGGAACAGGCCACCGACGTTGTAGCCGTCGTCCCAGTCCTGCAGTAGGAACACAAGCGAGCGCTGTTGGGGAAAAGCCTCCTCGAACATCGCGCGGCGCTTACGCAGCGCCGTCTTCTTCCTGATCTGCCCAGCCACCAGGCGCGAGTATGCCATGCTCTGAACCCGGCAATTCCAGCAGGGGCTGGCCGTGTAGAATTGCCAGTATCATGCTCCTCGCTGGGTTAGTTCTCATGACGCTTGGGATGACGACGACACCGACCGAAACACTCCTACCGCAGGACTCGCGCATGGACTGGTGGCGCGAGGCCCGTTTCGGGATGTTCATCCACTGGGGACTGTACGCGGTTCCTGGCGGCGAGTGGGGCACGGGCACCGACCACGGCGAGTGGATCATGACGACCGCGCAGATCCCCGTGCCGGAGTACGAGAAGTTCAAAGACCAGTTCAACCCGGTCAAGTTCAACGCCGACGAGTGGGTGAAGATGGCGAAGGACGCGGGGATGAAGTACGTCGTCATCACGACGAAGCACCACGACGGGTTCGCGCTCTTCGACAGCAAAGTGAGCGACTACGACGTGATGGCCTCTCCGTTCAAGCGCGACATTATGAAAGAGATGGCAGAGGCGTGCCGCAAGCATGGGTTGAAGATGTGCTGGTACCACTCGATCATGGACTGGCACCACGCTGACTATCTTCCGCGCCGCGACTGGGAGTCGCGCAGCGCTGAGGGCGCTTCGATGGACCGGTACGTCGAGTACCTGCGCGCCCAGGTGACTGAGCTCTTGACCAACTACGGCGACGTGGCGGTGATGTGGTTCGACGGCGAGTGGGAATCGACTTGGAACTCTAAGTACGGCGACGCCCTGTACGAGCTGTGTCGAAAGCTGCAGCCGAACGTGGTCGTCAACAACCGCGTGACCGTCGGCCGCGACGGAATCGAGGACGCGACAAAGCAGAAGACCGGAGACTACGGCACGCCCGAGCAGTACATCCCGCCCGAGGGCATCCCCGGCCTTGACTGGGAGGTGTGCATGACGATGGGCCGGCACTGGGGATACAACAAGCGCGACACGTTCAAGACCCCGCGCGAGCTCGTGCGCAACCTGATCGACATCGCAAGCAAAGGCGGCAACTATCTGTTGAACGTCGGCCCCCGGCCCGATGGGACCTTCCCGCAGGAATCCATCGACATCCTCAAGAACTATGGTCGATGGATGTCGAAGTTCGGCGAGTCGATCTATGGCACCGTCGCGTCGCCGCTCGGCGCGATCCCCTGGGGCAGGTGCACGGCGAAGGAGGTAGGCGGCAAGTGGCGTCTCTACTTGCACGTCTTCGAGTGGCCGACTGACGGCCGGCTGCGCGTGCCGCTCGTGGGCAACGAGCTGTCGAGTGCGTGGATGCTCGAGGGCGGCTCGCGCCTGCGTTCGCGCAAGGTCGGGAGCGACATCGTGATCGACGTGATCGACGTTCCGCGCGCGTTGAAGGACGACGACGCGACGGTCGTGGTGCTGGAGCTGCCGACAAAGCCGATCGTCTACAAGGCTCCTCGGATCATGGCTGAGACCGACGTTTTCGTCGAGTCAGTGTCTATCTCCGTGGGCGAGGTTTCCGAAGGGCTCGATGTGAAGTACACCGTGGACGGCTCCGACCCGATTGCTTCGTCCGAAACGTACATCGAACCGGTAACGATGAAGGCGACGGGCGTCTTCAGAGCACGTGCCTTTCACAACGGCAGACCGGTGAGCGACGTCTCCGAGAGGAGGTTCGTACTCGTAGAGCCGCTCCCCGCCCAGAAGGCTGGAAAGCGCAAGGGGCTCTCGCGCAGCGTCTTCCAGGGCGACTGGAACAAGCTGCCCGATTTTGGAGCGCTGACGCCCTCGGGGACTGGCGTCACGGAAAAGGTCCAGCTCGGAGTCGAGCCGTTTACCGAGTACACGGGCCTGCGCATCGAGGGAACGATTTCCGTCGAGGCGACCGACGTCTACCGTTTCAACCTCGGTTCTGACGACGGCGCGCGCCTGTGGATCGACGGTGAGCTTGTCGTGGACCACGACGGCCTGCACTCGGCGAGCGGCAAGACCGGGGCGATTGCGCTTGTGAAGGGCGCGCACACAGTCCGTGTGGACTACTTCAACAAGACCGGCGGTGCCGCGCTCTCGCTTTCAATGGCGGGCTCGGGCAAGGAGTTTGTCGAGGTCCTCGCGACCGCGTTTCGGCACGGGTGAGTTGTGCCTCAGTATCTTCGTACCGATCTGAGAGTCTTCGTCGCCAAGTTTCCGGGCGTTTCGCTAGCGATCAATGTCTGTGCGCTTCCTGCGCTCTTCGTCTGGCTATGGGTGTCACTGGTCCAGCAGATTCCGAGAGCGCTCGTTGTCGTCGCAATGATCGTGATCCTCGCGATTTGGGCGATCGTCGCAATGATCACGTGGAGGACTTTCGACAGGTTCAGGCCCCTTACCTACGCCCTTGACCTCGTGTTCCCATTCTCCTACTTTGTCGCTCTCTGGCTCTTGTGGCAGGTGGTTCGAAGTAAGCACACGATAGACTTGTCAGATCGACCTTGACTCCATAATCGAGGCATGGCAACGATGAGGGTTCGCGGCCTGTGGTGCGGGGCGGGCGACGCGGGGATGACGAAGGAGTCCGTCGATGCGTTCGTCGAACGCGTCGCGGACGCGGGGTTCAACCTCATCCTCCCGAACCTCAAGCAGGGCCATGGGCGCGTGTGCTGGCCCAGCAAACTGTTCCCTTCGCAAATCGCTGACGGCTATCAGGACTTCGACCTCCCACGCCACTTGATCGATGCATGCACGCGCCACAAGGTCGAGCTGCACGCGTGGTTCATCGACTTCATGGAGGGCGTGCAGCACCCGAATCCCAAGTGGGCGATGCTCGACAAGAACGGGAACCCCACGGACAGCGAGATGCTGCGCGGAAAGCGATTCAACGCGCGATGGATGTGCCCCGCGCGGAGGCCCGGCTACACCGACCAGTGGCTCGTGCCGCTGTACCGCGAGTTTGCGGAGATGTACGAGTTTGACGCGGTGCACCACGACTACGTGCGCTATCCAGGCGACCTTGCGCCCGACCAGTACTGCTTCTGCGATTATTGCCTCGAACATCTTCCGCTGTGGGCAGGCTATGTCACGCGCTCAATGCCAGAGAGGGCTTTCAACCACCCGACGTACGACCGCGAGTACCTCGAGTCGCACTGGGAGCCATCGCCGCGCGTGCTGCCAAGTGATTGGGCTTCATTGTCGAGAAGCGAGAAGTCGCGGTTCCTGTTGGAAGAAGGGTTTTTCGAGGGCGGGCGTAAGGACCTCGACCACTTTTTCTACGAGTACCGCACGCATTGGATCACGGAGTTCAACCGCGAGTGTGCGAACGCGGTGCGACAAGCGCGCCCTGGGATGAAGATCTCGTCTGCGATTTTCAAGAACCCGATCCAGAGCGGACGGTTCATCGGGCAGGACTGGCGACGGCACGCGCCGTACGTCGACGTCGCAATGCCCATGGACTATCGCGACCACTTTCCCGGATCGTTCGACGACTACCTCGTCCTTCTTGCCGAGCCGATTGAAGATCAGAAGGTGTGGGCCCGCGACTTCCGCGAGTACTACCCCGGCGCGGCGATCAACTTCATGTTCTGGGAGGAGGAAATCCCATTGAAGGCGCTCGCCCTGGCCGCGGAGTTCGGTGACCGGACCAACGCGGTCGTGTTCTTCGGGCAGATCGCTGCGCGCCTCGCGCACGAGGATCGCGAGTTGCACGACGAGATTGCAAAGTGGGTCGGGTTTGGCGGTGCGGGCGACCTGCGCGATGCGCAACGGTACGTTTCTCACAAGCGAGAGCAGTTCTTCAGCGTCCCCTCGGGCGGCTCAGCGCCTGCGTTCGCGACAAGGCTCCGCGTGTTCGCGGACAACCCACCAAAGTCCTACTGGCCTAAGGAGAAGCTGGAAAGGTTGGTCGGGACGGTCGAGAGAACTGGCGTCGACGGGCTCATTTTGTTTTGTGAGGGCCACTTGCACCAATACGGACTGTGGGAGACGGCACGGGCGCTGTTCGTTTAGTGCCAGAACATTGAGTACGGCATCTCGACCATAGCTTCCCCTCTTGGCCCCATTGCCAAATTGAGCCTTGCGTCACCGCCGTTCTGGAAGTAAACGAGGCGAATCTTGTGATAGCCACTTCTAAGAGCGGTCAGACCTTTCTTCATTGACGCCGCGTGCATGCCGTCGTGATCGACGACCACGCGGTCATCGATCGTCAGAACCGCGCCATCGTCGCAATAAAGCCCGAACTGAAAGACACCGTCCTCTTCGACCTTGAAGTACCCTTCGAACCGCGCAGCAAACTCCGTCGCGCCCCATCCCACAATCTCGGTTGGCCGAGCGGACACTCTTGAAACCTTGTCTGCACTGAATGTGATCTCCTTTGTCGACGAATAGCGCCCTTCTAGAACAGTGCATGCAAGCCCTCGGTTAAGTTGCGCGGGAGTGACCGCAGCGAAGTAGTCGCCTTGGACTGTGAAAAGGGCGAAAGATGACGGGCCGACTGGTTCGCGATCCTTAAATGCGCGTGCGCGGACGAGCGCTCCCTTCTCGAGCACAAAGCTCGTAGCGGACAGGCTCGTGTCCGTCGGCAGCGACCCATCGACTGTAAAGCGCACGACAAGCTCGGTGTCTTCGGCTCTGAGACCAACCTCTTGAAGACCCAACAGGAACCCGTCAGTTGGACTGAACGTGACGATGCTGCTGTCACGCTGTCTAGCAAGCACGATACTGTCTATTCCCTTCAGACCGACTGGAACACCATCCCAATCAACTTCGTATGCTCGAACGAGCCCAAGATGCGCGAACACGGTCGGTGCGACGTCGACCAGCGTCGGGATCACGTCGAACCCGTCCGACGAGGACGACCCGCTGACGATGAACGGCACGTTCATGTGCTCAGGTATCGCCTGCCCGTGAGACGTCCCCGACCCCCCGTGGTCGGAAGTCAGGATCACCAGCCAATTCTCGTCGAGGCTCTTCTTGCGCGACTGCACGGCCGCTAAAAGCAGGCCCACGTTTTTGTCGGTCTCTTCGATCGCCCGCAAATACTGCGGGACGGACGCGCCAAACCCAAACGCGTGCCCAGCAGTGTCCACCGCGCCAAAGTGCACGAACACAACGTCAGGGTCGAAGTCTGTGATCTGCGTCGCCGCCTCGAGCGCGGTCGCCTCATCGCCCTCCCCACTTCTAGAACCCTCGTAATCGGCCTTCTGCACGATCTTGTCGAGGACCGGCTTCCACTCGGCCACTGCAACGGTCCGCAGCGAGGGCCTTGAACGCTCGATCAGGGTCAGGAAGTCCGGATACTCCTTGGTGTTCGCGCCGACAAACGAGTTGTCCGTCACGCCGTGCTTGGGCGCCCACACCCCGCACAGCACCGTGCTCCAGCACGGACCGCTCAGAGTCAGCGGATCAGCCTTCCCCACCGCCCAGCACCCGTTCCTGATCAGTGAGTCGATGTAAGGCGTCGACGCTTTCGTCAGCGCGTCCGGCCGGCACCCGTCCACTCCGATCACCAGCACCTTCTTCACTGGTGCGTTCGGCATCGCCAACGCAAGCGCGATCGTCGCGAGGAGCATCATCAAAGCGTACCGCCGGATATCCGACGTGCCGGGCGACCGGAGAATTCACACCTACAGAACACCAAGCACGCCGACCTGCGTTGAACCTGGCCGAGAGGTAGACTCGGCGCCTTCATGCTCTCCAAGAAGGGTGGTCCCAACAGGGAGCGATTCGAGCGGTTGGCCGAAGTCGTATTCCCGTCGCTCTATGGGACGGCCCTGCGCCTGACAAGGAGCCCGGAGGACGCCAGCGACCTCTCACAGGAGGCGCTCGTGCGGGCCTACGAGGCGTTCGACCGTTTCGACGGCCGGAACTTCAAGGCGTGGATGCTGCGCATCCTGACAAACCTCTACATCAACAGGTACCGCAAGATCCAGCGGACAGGCAGGGCGTCGAGCCTCGATGAGGAGGACGCCGCCGAACCTGTGGCCCCAGCCGAGGAGGCCCCCGACAGGCAGGTCTTTGACGGACTCCTGGGTGCGGAGGTCGAGGACGCCCTCGCAAAAGTACCGGACGTGTTCCGGGTCGCGGTGATCCTAAGCGACATCGAGGGGATGAGCTACGACGAGGTCGCCGAGGCTACAGAGGTTCCCGTAGGCACCGTTAGGTCCCGGTTGGCACGGGGAAGGGCGATTTTGAGGAAGGAACTGGAATCATATGCCCTGCAACAGGGTTACTTAAAGCAGGCAAGTTTAGAATGAGTGATTGGATCGAAAAAGTACACGCGCACGCCGACGGCGAGCTCGACAGAGCCGAGTCCGCCGAAGTCGAGGCCGTCCTTGCCCGTGAGCCAAGGGCCGCGGCCGAGCACCAGTGGGCGGTCTACCTGAAGGAGATGCTCTACACGAAGCACTTGAAGCCGGACTATGCCGAGGCATGGCAGAAGGGGCGCGCGCGCCTCGACGCGATTGACGCACTGACTGGCAACACCAAGGTCGAGTCGTTCGTTGGGCGCTTTAGCTGGGGCTTCGTCGCAGCGCTGTTCGCTGTGATCCTCTTCGCCGATTTCTTGAACCGCGGCTCTGGGCAGATCTCCGACCAGCAGCTCGCCGGCCTCTTCATGGCCAACACGACTGAGCGAAGCGTGGACGGCGCGAACGACGCCGACAACTATGTGCGTCGCGAGACCGGCAACGCACTCCCACAGATTGAGGCGGTGATCGAAGTCACGAGCGTAGGCAAAGGATCTGTCGAGGGCCGCGAGTTCCTCAAGGTCGACCTGCACGACAACTCCGGCGCGTTCGAACTGTACATCTTCCAGGGGGCGAACCGATTCGAAAGCCTCGAACCGATCTCCGGCCGAAGCGAGTTCTTTGGTGGGACGGTGAACAACCAGTCTTGCGTGGCTTGGAGCAGGAGCGGCGCGACCTACATCCTCGTCGCCCCACGCACGACCGACGAAGTTGTGTCAATGGCCGATAGAATGCGACGATAAAACGGGGGAGAATGGCAGGGGCAGCAGGGCTCGAACCCGCGACCTGCGGTTTTGGAGACCGCAAAACAGCCACACAGATCGCTTCGATTAGGTTCGAAATGTCCTCTGGAAAGGGCCCTGCGCGCAGCAAAGAGTATGAACAAGAGTATAAACACCCGTTCGTGCTTGAGGCTCCTTTGTCAGCTAGTGCGGTGTGCCGCATTATTCGTCGCGTCAGCAGTCGACCAGGTTGGCCGTTAGCGATCTCGGGCTACTGGACTCGCGCATAGTTCAGGGCAGGCTGCATAGCGGGGCTTTCACGTGGTCTTGCCGCAATGGCTCCTTAGAGGGGGCCCAGCTACCATCTCGGGCAAGGACGCTCACTGCAGCCGTTGCAAAGGGAGGAAGTTCGCGATTGGCCCGATATGGGCGCTTCACGAAGCTGAGGGGCTGGAAACGCGCAGTAACAGCGGAAACTTGAGAATGTGCGTGAGATTAAGAGACATTTCACAGTGATGTCTGTAAAATGTGTACTTGAGAGCATCGGAACGTAGCGTTAGGGGTCGTCATTGCCCAAGGATTTGCTCTCCCCTTGCCTTGGTATCGGTGGCGGCCCCTAACGCATTTAGCAGCTCACGATCGGCAAAGTCGCCAAGTTGCTTGGACGATCGCGCACTCAAAGTCGTGAGCCGACACATGTTGACTGCTAGTCAGCTATACCAGACCAGTTACTTCACTGGCTCGAAGTGGAACCGCTCGGCGTACAGCCCTTTTATGAGAGTGCCCGAGACGTTCATGTACACAGTGAACCGGATCTCGCCGGTAGGCGATGCTTTCGTGTTCGTCGCAAGCTCCGGATGGTCGGTCTTCATCACACCATGAAGCGCATAGCCAGACGGCGTCTTCTCAATCCAGGTGCGCTCGTCGTCGACCGAGCTGACTGTGAATGTGGTCGCGCCTGCGTAACGGCTTCGCAAGTGCATGACCGCGATGTCATATTCCGTCTTGTTGACGCGGGGCTGCAAGCGACACGCGAAGAAGGCGAATCCGCCGAACACGACAATCGACCCCGCGATCAGCCACACAAGGATCGAGTTCTTGCGCATCACTGATTATTGTGCCCCGGAGAGGGCGGCTCTCCTTCGCCCTTCCGAGGCAAGTCGCGGCAAGCGGATCGACTTAGCGACTTGTAAGGGGCTAGCTACCCTCAGCTTTAGCCTTCTTCGATCCGAACAGATTCTCGAAGATGCGCGAATCAATCCCTATGCCAAAGGCGAGACGCGACTTCGCCTTGGCGTCGTCCGCAAACGTCGCGCCTACCGTCAACAGCACAAGGGGGTCAAGTGCGTATGACACGCCCACGAAGAACTTTGAGTCAGCTTCGCCACCCCAACCAAAGTTGAAGCTCCACGCTGCCTCCTTGAGACTGCCGACGGCAGCCGGGTCATCCTGCGCCGCCAAGACCGAGACCATTTGCGGCCCGTGTGCCTTTGCGACCGCCCTAAACCTCCGAGTCAAGACCTCGCGTTCATTGTTGTCCGCACGGGTGTTAGCAACAGCCAGGCACATCTCCGCGATCGCCTCGATTATCTTGTCCTTCTTCGGGTGCTTCAGGCGCGAAAACGGATACAGGTTCGCCGAAGGAACGGTCTTGAAGCCAAGCCCCTGTACATAGAGCATTCCGCTGGAGACACGCAGCTTGTCACCCAAGTTAGTCTGTGAGCTCTTTGGCGCGGGCTCTTCTTTATCGAGCGTCTCGAGTATGAATTGATTGAGTCCCGCTTTGACTTCGTCCACGGTTGCGTCCTTGATTCGCGGGTCGGCGGAGAACATGGTCTTAACCGTGCCTGCCATCACGGTGAAGTCCATGTTTCGGAGTTGCGTTGAAGCGGTAGCTACGCTAAAGGATCCGCTGGACTTGGGACCAAACAGCAGCTCTATCAGGTCCTGGCCCTGCGTACCGCCTGCTGCTGGCGTCGTTGCCGTTACTTGCGCGTTAGCAGCGACCGGCGCGAGTGCGCAGAGTGCCGCGATGACGATATACGAGTTCTTTAACAGTTGTCTCATTTCTTTCACTCTCCTTATCAGGAGCGCGGGTAGGCGCTCGCTGCTACTGCTCCCTTAGTCTTGCGATCTGTAATTCGCCCCGGAGCGTAATGCTCTCCCTCCTCCGCTCCGGGGGCTCCTGCGATTGCTATAGCACGGTCACGGCGCTCATGGCCGCTTCAAAGCTGATTTGAGCGTGCCACGGCGAAGCGAAAGGCATGCGCATCGGGTACCAGTCTGCTGGCATGTTTTCTCTCTCCTCTCCTAGTTTTGGAAAAAGCGTTCGACCGCCCCTTCCGTTTTCGATCATAGACCGCGCCCCGCGCGGCGTGTCAAGTGTTTTTTGAAAAAAGTTTTTCGCGCGGTGCGGAATGTTCTCGCAATGGATCGGGAGCCGCGTGCGGCGTGCCGGAGAAGGCGCTGGGTGTCGCAGAGGCGGCGCGGGATGGACCGCTGTGGTTTCTGCGTCTGCGTGCGCGCTCGCTCCGCCGCGCCGCGCGGTCTCTGGCCGAGGGAGGGAGGTTTCTGGACGGCGCAGTGACGTCTCCGGACGGCCCAGAAACGCCGGATTTGAACCTGTTTGAACCTGGGCGGGCCCGGACGGTACTATTAAGGCGTTGTGGACGTGCTCGTTGCGCGATATCCCTGGCACCTCCGGCTCCTCCTGCTCGCCAGCTTCACCGCCGGGTGGCAACTCGCCCCCTGGTTGCGCTGACCTAGCGCCTTGGCCGTGACTGCCCAGGGATTTGCCTCTCCTTAGCCCTGGCTCCGCTCGCAGCCGTTATGGATTCACGTTTAGGTCGAGCCGTTTGTTCCCTCGTGACGCGGCGCGGAGAAGGGCCAGTTTAGATGGAGCTTTCGAGCTCGTGGAGATACTGTACAACGACCACGATGTCGGACGCCGGTGAACTGCTCTTACCTCGGATAATCCGATTCAGATCGTCCATCACCTTATCGCTAGGTTTCACGTGGGGGGCTAGTAGTGCTGCCGTTTGTGCGGCAAGCGTGCCCAGGTGGCTCAAATCGCAAGATTCCCACGCTTCGCGAACGTTGATTACTTCTTCCTTTGTCATTTCATGAGACCTCGTGCTTGCAATACTACACTAGGTAGCCGCGACGCCCAGGGCACTTGCTGCCAAACGTGTTCTTGTGAGCGTTTAGCTTTGTCGTCGGCTTGGAACGAGGAAAGGTCTTGCCACATAGGGGACATTGCACTCGGTAACTCATGACGGGGCGCGGGCGCCAGCCACGTGTTGCTGGCTTTCTCGGACGCACCACTCTCATCGGTTGGTTCCACGGAGATGTCTTCCTGGTCCCTTCGAAGTGAAGCTTGTCCGGAATGTCACCGGCTTTGGACAGCTCAATCTCGTAGCGTGGACTAAAGGCGATCTCCGTTGGTTCCAACAACTCGATGTCTTGATGAAGGAACTGCTTGATTCCCGGGCCGCTGTTCACGCCGCCTGTTTGGTCGTACGCATAGAAGTATTCCTGGCCGACACCGTCGGATCTGCGCACCTTAAACGTAAGCGAATACGGCTCTACCAGTCGTTCTCGACGGTGATACCGCAAACGTAAGACAGTCTTGCTGCGGCCCGCTTCAATTATCTTGTTGCGGTGTTCAACGGGATAGAACGCATGGAGGCCAGCACTCGAAGGGTAGGGCTGAAAGAGGGCTGCAATCGACTCCGCGAATCGTGCGAGAGCTTCTGTAAATGGAAAGCGGCTCGCAGTTGGTGGGACGACGTAGCTATTCCAGTCGTCCTCCCGAAGGTTCGAGGGCACGCTTTCTAAGATGTCCCTGGCAGCGGCAGGGCTACGATGAAATATGGACTTCTCTAGGAATGTTCTCGCGACCAATCCTCGATTCACGTCATATTCGCCGTTTACAAACAAAGAAAAGACGAGATCGAAGAGGTCGACGATATGACGCCGCTGAATCAGGCACTTGAGCTTGTCGGCGAGGAGTTCTTCAAGTTGCACACACCGGACATCAGCCTTACACTTGGTTGCGTCGGAGTAGGCATGGATCAAGGGCCGCGACTGTATCGGCAGTCGCGGCCTATCGTATTCGGAGATGTCAAGCGTCACTCGAATATCGAAGGTGCGGTCGACTCCGTAGAAATCCTTGAAGTAAAGCTTAGCCTCGATCTTGTTCCGCTCACTGTCAATAGCACGCACGTGGTTAACGGATGTCCGCTCGAGCTGAAAGTCCACGCCAGTCGCTGCTTGCACGTACTCGCAGACCCCAGTTAGTTGTTCTCTCATTCTGTTGTAGTCGACGCGCAGCTGCGCTGCAAAATCTAGATCGTTCGAGAATCTTCCTAGAGGGGCGTATGCCTTACGAAAGCAGTTGCCGCCCTTGAGAACGAGATGCGGGCCCAAGTCCGACTGGCCATATATTCCTGCAAGAATCCAACCAAAAATGTAGTCTCGCTGTACGTTTGTGGTCGAGATTCCTAGATGGTTTGCTTCTTGCTCGATTTCGGTTCGGTCAATCATTCCAGCCTTTGTTCACTTCCTCTGCCTTCAGCTTTATTGAGCTTCTCGTGCGCTCTTCCTCTTCCTCTCGCGCCTTCAGCTGTTGAAGTTTCTTCGTCATGTACGCATTGTATTGCGCGTTTGCTTCGTTGACGCAAAGCTTAAGCGTCTCCTTGTGGTACTGCTCCACTTCTTCTAGGGTCGTTTTCGTCAAGACAATTCGGTCACCATGTGCTTCGGCGATGCCGGGCCGATGCATGCTTGAGAAGCTAGGCGGTCGATTCCAGAGGTGAACAAGCAGTTCACACCATTCGGACGGGGCCTGCGCGGAGAGCTTGAAAGGCACCCTGTAAAGAGCGCTCCCCGGCGTGCCATCGTTTCGGGGCTGACCAACGTTTGCAGTGTCAATGCCAGTGATTTGGATGTTGACCGTGCTCATAGTAGCTAAGTATGGCATCCGCAATGGTAATGCCGTCGCTTCGTAATCGCGACCAACCTCACGACCAAGAAGACGCGGCTGCTGAGCATCGACGCGCAGAACAAGGGCGCGGCCAACGCGTTCCTGCGCCTCTACGACAAGGCCACGGCGCCCGCGCCCGGATCGGACGTGCCAAAGATGACTTACATGCTCGCGCCGGGGGGCGGGAAGGTGATCGAGAAGAACATCGCGCTCGAGTTCGCGAACGGCTTCGGCTACGCGATCACCGGCGGCGCGGGCCGGTAGAATCGGCCCCGTGGCTGGACGGGGCGGTGGCCGGGCTGAAGGGCCCTGCATCGAAGGGGACCGCAGGAGGGCGCCCGGTTCTGCGCCTGCCGCATTCACCCACCTCTTACTGGCAAGAGTCCGACACGACTCCGCCAACTCTCATTCGCTTGATTGGCTTGACGTTGCCGCCAAGCAGTTCAACGCCACCCTAATTAGTACTGCCGGGGACCGCTTGTACTCGCTTCCCACAGCGCGTGCGTGCCTTGACCTTGCAATGTGCATCCAGCTTCACAAGGAGGTGCGCCCGATCGACGGAGGCGCAATCGTCGTGTTCGCTGGGGACGATGGCTACGGCTCGTCTGCGCGCGCGCGTCGACTTGAATCGCTCGCGGAGCGCGGAAGGATCGGCCAGGTGCTTGCAGTCGGCAAAGTGATCGCGACACTCGGGCCCGTGACGACAAACTTGCGCATTGTGTCCCTTGGCACACACCGGTTCGAGGACATGCTTCCAGAGGAGGAGGTCGCTTCGCTTTCGATCGGTGCCGGGTTCGATGCGCCAACCTTCAACCTTGAGGGACTGGACCTCTACGACCACAACCTTCCAGTGTTCTTCGACTCATTCGTCGGACGGGACGGGATGATTGACGAGGTCATCGGCGCGGCGGACACAACTAGGCTTGTGACTCTCGTCGGCTGTGGCGGCGTCGGGAAAACTCGGCTGGCGATACACGCCGCAGCGCGGCTGATGTTGGACGGGTTCCACGTACTGCGCCTTGTGCGGCTGGCTGAAGCGGACCGAGGCGGGGATATCGGGTCAGTGGTTGCAGCGAAGGCGGGGATTCGCTCTGCACGAATCGAGGACTTCGTTGGGGCCTATCGCGCCAAACGTTGCCTGTTCGTGATCGACAACTGCGAGCACGTGCTAGCAAGCGCCGTGTCTGTCGTGCGCAGGATCATTACTGAGATTCCGGGCGCATTGGTCTTGGTTACCTCTCGTGAGATCCTGGACCTTGGTGGCGAGGTGGCGATCGAGGTACCGCCGCTGTCGCTGCCCGGCGAGGAGTATGACTTTAGTTCCATAGAGCGATCAGGTGCAGTGGAGCTTTTTGTCGACAGGTTGCGCGAACGTGCGCCAGAGTTTCAAGTCGGTGAAGAGTGCTTGGACTCGGTCGTGTCTTTATGTCGGCGCTTGGACGGTCTGCCGCTCGCGCTGGAGCACGCTGCTGGACAGGCGGCGTATTTGGGACTCGAAGAATGCGAAAGAGGGCTCTCGCGGCGGTTCGACCTTTTACGCTCGGAGCGGCGCGATTACGACGAGCGACACAGGACGGTATGGGCGACGATCGATTGGAGCTATGGGCTATTGAGCGACAAAGAGAAGCATTGCCTGTGCTCGCTTTCCGTCTTTGCAGGCTCGTTTTCAATGAGCGATGCGACTGCGATTGTCTCTGACGAAGTTGTCGATGAGACGAGCGCGCAATCAGTACTGACATCATTGATAAGAAAGAGCCTAGTGGTTCGAGAATTCGACTCACGCGGCAACGCCGTCTACCATATGCTCGAGACAGTGCGCGACTTCGCAAGAGCGCAGTGCGTTGATCGCGGTGATCGCATGCGAGCGCGGCATTTTGAACACATCCGGGGCCTGGTCGATAGCGCATTTGACACGTGGGAAGGCAAGGCGTCTCCGGTCAAGTTTGCGGATCTTCAGGGTAGATATGTGGACGTGAAGGCTGGGCTCGATTGGGGCGTTGAGGCTGACCACCCGTCGATCGCCGAGACGCTACGGCGGTTGACGCGCTATTGGATCGAGTACGGGCCAATCTCGGACGGTGTTAGATTCTTGAAGCGTGCGGTGCAGCCGTCGATCGACTCGGATCAGTTCTCGTGCGACCATGCGAACGCGCTGGCGGCGATGCTATGGATGGACGGTAAGTTTGACGAGGCGCGGCCGATCTTTGAGAGAGTGCTCTCAAAAGCGAGTCTAATGGGAGACCTTGTGACAGCTGCGACGGCTCACAACAACCTTGCCGGGCTCTCCATCCACTCAAATGACGCCAGCGCGGCCGTTGAACACTTCCGTCTCGCATATGGGATCTATCAAGAGGCGGGCGAAAGCGGTAAAGCGGCAATGTGCGCAGCAAACCTCGGATACCAGCTCGCGCGTGCCGGCGAACAAGCAGAAGCGATCAACGTCCTCAGAGGAGCATTGTCAGAAGGACGGGGAATTGTTCCATTCGAGACTGAGGCTGTACTGTTGCTCAACCTCAGCGACGCACTCCGTTTTGATGGCCGTATCGACGAGTGCCTGTCCGTACTATGCGAAGTATTGTCCAAGTGCTCGGCCAATGAACATGCCTCCTCTGTCCCGAAGGCAGTCCTTCGCGCTTGCATTGCCCTTCAGAAGCGTTGTGGCGCTGAAGACGTCGCTCGGCTCTATGGAATCGCTTCGCAGGGGTTCGCCGAATTCTCGAGCACGGAGTTTGGTGAGCGTGCAGCAATGCAAATCGAGGTCGTGAAGTTCCTTGGGAGTTCCCTTGTGCCGGACGAGAGAGACCGAATCGTCGCCGGTGGCGCCGTCGTCATTGGCTCGCAGCGGGTGAGAGAGGCTTTGATAATCATTAAAAAAGCCCTTGACATGTCGGTGGAATAATCGGATAATGGGACGTCGCCTGACGCAAGTCAGACGACAAAGGAGAGAGAGAATCATGGTCAATCCAGTTACTAGTGGCAACGGCATTATTCCGATCACTATGGCGCCGCCCGAGGACGTCGCCCCTACAATCGAAGGCTATGGAACGTCGATCGGCGTCATTGAGATGACGCTGCCGGAGAGCGAACTTCCAGCCTCGCTGTTCGAAGAGGGACTGCCTGAGTTCCCTATCACTTACGAGTTCGAGGAGTACACGCTTGTCCTCCAGGGCGGATCGCTGACCCAAATACAGCTGTCTGGCGTAACGATCGACTGGGCAGCATCAGACCTCGCCGAGTCAGGCTCGTTTAATGGGCAGTTCGGGGTCACGACCTTCTACAACTTGATCGGCAAGGAGTTCAGCACCTTTCAGTACACGTACTTGAGGTTCGCTTGCGTCCTGGTCGAGAACGGCGTTGAAAAGTCGGACTCCTGGACGGTACGGATGAAGCACTTCTGAGTGCTTCCAAATGTGAGCGGGCTCGATGTCGGGCCCGCTCCCAGTATCATAGATGCGGCAATGGATCGCGTCGAATCTGGATTCACCGCATACGAAAGCCAGCGGTTGGAGCTCAAGAGTGCTTTCACTTGGAACGCGCGTCACGGTCGAGAAGACGGTGACCTCAGGCTAGGATCGGTGCGAACGATCGCTGCCTTCGCCAATACGTCTGGCGGTCGGCTCTATATTGGAGTTGGTGACGACGGCACGATACACGGTATTGAGGAAGAGGTGTCGGCACTGTTTGGCGATTCCCATCTTGATCAGTTTGAAGGTTTGATCCTGGAACACCTCAAGAACACGCTTTGGCCAAACCCAACCAGAGCCTACACCGTTGGGTTTGAACAGCTGGAGTCGAAGTGGATCTGCGCCATAGATGTGAGTCCATGTCCAGGAATCACATATGTGAGAACGAAATCTGGGGGAGGCACGGTCGAACACAGTATCTACGTTCGAACGGGCAATCGAACTGTCAAGGTAGCCGACATTGAACGCGACCGCTTCATTGTAGAGAGGAACGGTGGCTCCTGGTCTCTTTGACGAAGGCGACGGCGAGGAAAGGCAGTGATTACCGTGTCATGTCAAGTGGCAACGCGCAATTAATTCTCTCTTAAATAGGCTCAAATCAAGCGCATGTGTGGAAAACTTTTCCACAGTCCATTGGATTTCAGCTAGAGTGGCGGAGAAAGTCCACATAGCAGGGTGGAGGAGTTGCGATGTATCGTTAATCTGGTCTGCGCCCTCATGCTCGGGAACGTGAACCCGGTGTTCACCGGGCTGCCCGACGCGATTCGTCTTGTTGCCGTCGACGAGTACTACCCCCGGACGAGCGACGTCATCAACCCGGGAGGGCCAAGCATCACGCAGGACGTCGAGGACCGGCACGTGCTGTCGTTCATCTTCAAGAACGTCGCGCTGCCGGCAGGCGAGCACGGGCCGTGGTACCAGATCGCGATGCAGTATCCAGGCGAGGCGCCGTACAACGTCAGCGCCACGCTTGTCTCCGACTCGAACTGGAGTGGGGATCCCGATGAGGAGTACGGCATGCAGGTTAACTGGAACGGAAGTGGCTTTGCAAAGTTCTTTGTTGTCGTCGACAACGATGACCTTCCCGAGGAGGTCCACTTTTCGATACTCAAGATTCAAGAGTACTACAACGAAATGACTGAGTCTTGGGAGCCGCAGTATTGGGGCTGGACGCCTACCTTCGAGATCAACAAGGTCAGCGCAGAAGACGCTGCGATCGATACGCGCAAACTGACCGAAACGAGCTTCATCGAGCGGTAGATAGTATGAACCAAAGTATGAACAAAGCGAGGGATTCGAAACTTCCCTTCGTGTTCTTAGGTTGAAATCTGGCAGGGGCAGCAGGGCTCGAACCCGCGACCTGCGGTTTTGGAGACCGCTGCTCTACCAACTGAGCTATACCCCTGCAGGCAGGGGAAATATACCGTAACCTGGCCTTGCACCCACAGTCCCGGTCGGGCCTTTGCGAAGGAGAACTCGAATGCGGCAGAATGCACCTATGAGTTGGAGGATCGGGCTAGCACTTCTCGCGCTCCTTGGAGTCGGGACTGGCTGTGCGAGCAAGCAGGACAACGTCGGGGGAAAGCCGTACGATAAGGTCTATGCGAACGTCGTCAGTCTGAGCCCGAGCACCACCGAGTATCTCGTCGCCCTCGGAGGCTCGATGTACCTCGCGGGTCGGACCGCGTCCTGCGACAGGCCGAAGGAGATTCTCTCCATACCGATCGTCGTCCAGGAGACCGGCCCAGACCTTGAAAAGATCGCAGCGGTCAATCCCGACCTCATTGTTTACGATAAGGCCCTCTACGGCGAAGACGCGGTCGCAAAGATCAAGGAAATGGGCATCGAGACGCTCGAGTACAACGCGACCAACGTCGATTCTTACGCGGACTTCGGCTATCGCCTAGCGGGAAAGCTCAGCATCGAGACCTCGAACGAGACCCACATCAACAACGTGTATCGCGAACTTGCAAAGGCCGCCGCAAACAAGACGACAAACCCACGCACAACCGTGCTGCTCGGTAAGCCTGCAGACGGCGAGTACCTCATCATGGGACTCGAGGGTATGCACTCGTTCCTCATAAAGGCTTGTGGTGCAACTCCGGTCGGCGCTGGCGGCAGCTTGTTCCAACTGGCGAAGATCGAGAGCTTGATCGATTGGGACCCGCAGGTCATCTACAGCGACGGCAACGCGCAAGGAGTCTACAGCGACCCCCGCCTGCAACAGCTCACCGCAGTCAAAGAACTGCGAGTGTTCGACATGGACGCAAAGACGCTCGTGCGCATCGGTGGCAAGCTCGACGAGGTGATTCGCATCATTGCGGCCGACGTAAGAGACATGCCCATCAGCCCACGAAAGGAAGCGGCAAAGTGAGCAAGGCAGAAATCGGCGTCTTCGGTGGCTCTGGCTTCTACAGTCTTCTCGAGAACGTTAAGGAGATCAAGGTCGATACGCCGTACGGCCCGCCAAGCGACTGCGTCATGCTCGCCGAGGTCGCCGGCAAGAAGGTCGCGTTCCTACCTCGCCATGGTCGCAGCCATACTCTCCCACCGCACAAGGTCCCCTACCGCGCAAACGTGTGGGCGTTCCACAAGCTTGGTGTGAAGGCGGTCGTAAGCCCATGCGCCGTCGGTTCATTGCAGAGGCATATCGAGCCTGGTAGCTTCCTCCTCGCCGACCAGTTCGTCGACCGCACCAAGGGGCGCGACGACACGTTCTACGACGGACCGGTCACGACACACGTATCGCCAGCCGACATGTACGACAAGACGATGCGAGAGATTGCTGCACGCGTCATCAAGAAGCACGGGATCACCTGCCACGAAATGGGCACGGTCGTCGTCATCCAGGGCCCACGGTTCTCCACCAAGGCCGAGAGCACGTGGTTCACAAAGATGGGCTGGGACATCATTAACATGACCCAGTACCCCGAGGCGTACCTCTGCCACGAGCTGGGGATGGCCGTGCTCAACATATCGCTGGTCACGGACTTCGACAGTGGCGTGGTCGCCGACACAGAGGCCGTGACCGCTCACAGCGTGCTCGAGGTATTCAAGCAGAACTCCGAGAACGCCCGGAAGGTCGTGCTCGACATCATCTCCGAACTGCCAAAGGACCTTGGTTCCCTAGGCTCCCGAGACTCGCTCAAGTACACGAGGGGCGACGGGCACGCCGCCAGCGACATGGACATCCGCATCTTCGACTAAAATCGAAGGTACGGACCCATGATCGCCGCCTTCATCACACTCGCCCTGGGCGTCCAGACTGTGCAGCTCGGCACGGTAGACGTCGGAGGCCGCCAGGTCGCGGTCACAGTCCCCTCTTTGCGCGGCCCTTTTGGGCCAGGCTCTCCCCACGTCGTGATCGACGGCTATAGCTTCGAGGTCAAGCCCGACATGAACCTCGGGGTCCGGTACAAGAGCGACGGAGGCTGGGGCGAAGTCGCGGACTCCTACCCTGCCGCAGCTGCGAAGTCAGCTTCAGCGCCCGAGTACCGGATCAAGGTCTACATCATCGAGAACACATTGATCCTTGAAGAAGGGCGCGACGGCGTATGGCGCGAGCGGCCGGGCTCGCTCAGCAACGCCATAAAGGACGAGATCTATTCGTCACTGGCTCGCTTGAAGGCGCTTGCGGAGACCGCCGCCGATGGCGGCGTTCGACTGACATTCGACGTCACGGTCGACACAGACCTTGTGTTCCGCGTTTCGCGAGAGGGAGTGACCCACGAGTACCGGCCCTCACAAACAGAGGTCGTTCACATGACCGCCCCTCAGCGTCCAGAAGAGAAGGGCCTGCTCGGGCCAGGATTCATTTACGACGAGATCGGCCCGCGCGTGAACAACGACGCATTTGAAATCGAGGACGGAAAGTACCGCGGCCCCTACTCGTCGGTGTTCGTGATCCACGGGCTAAAGTCATGGGACGCGGTGACTTACTTGCTCGACCGAACCCCAGTTAGCTCGTTCAGTTGGTCGACGTTCACCGACCGCGAGCCCGGCCCCGCCTTGAGCATCCAGCTGTTCTACGCGTGGCTCCAGCACCTTGGGGTCTCGGCAAGGGCCGCATTGCACGACGTCGCGTTCACCGGATCGCTGCCGACCGGAGACGATCTACCAAAAGTGCCGCGTGTGTTCGACACCTTGGTGACACCGACCTTGCTGAAGTACGGCAACCGCTTACAATCGCCTGGATACGGCGACGGTGTAGCCGAGCGCAAGTTTGGCGAAACGGACTTTTCAATCGCCAGCGCACGCGCGCTTAACTTCGAAGTGCTTCCCCCTATCCGCAAGAACGACAACGAAATCGCTGTCGGATGGCTGCCACCAAAGGACGCGAGGACAGTCCAGGCGGGCTCCTTCGTCGCGGTACATCCCGCAGTGGTCGTCCAATTCATGCAGAACAACCCTGCCGCTAAGCCAAAGGGGAGGATCGAGAACGCAGGTGGCGGTTGGGACTACGTGCTGTTCGAAGGCGCGGCCGCTGCGGAGAACGACGCGCGCGCGCTCGGTGTCGAGATCGGCTCGTTTCCTGCGATGCGGATGATCGGCCCGAGCCCGACCGTCGGCAAAGTCGAGTTCTCGCCGTCGAAGGTCGGGGAGTTTGAGGCAAAGCTTGAGACGGATCCTTCGGTCGGCCCAATCGTTACCGTACAGGAGCAGGGAGCGGAAAGGCGCGGTTATGCCGTGCTGGCGTCCTCCAACGGCGGTGATGCCCTGTTCCGCGTTGAGGCTGGCTCAGGGATCAGTTTCAAGGCAAGCTGTGACCTGATCGACCCATACGTCCTGCGACTCGTCACACGCAAGGGCCGCACAGTGGACGTCCAGCTATTTGGCAAGTCCCAGATTCCAGCTGAAGCGCGCACACAAGACACTGTGATCGATGCGAGCAGACGTCGCGGGCCGTTTTGGAACGAGTTCAACGTGCCGCTCGGCGCGAGCCTTGCCGGAGAGGAGATCGTAGAGATCCGCCTTGCACCTCCGCAGTACGCGGAGTGCTACGAGCGACCCTCGGACGGGTCGAAGAGCTTGAAGATCGGTGTGATCAGCTTCGGCCCTGCACAGACGGGCGAGCAGCCCCTCCCCGAGCAGATGTCCGCAGACCTCAAGTGGCTGATCGATATCAAGGCGCCGCTCGACGAGACAACTGTGGGCCGATTAAGGACGATCCTACACGGCGACGACCTGGAGCTCAGGATCAACGCGCTTGCAGCGCTAACCGCGATTAAACAACTCGACCTCATTCCCGACATCGGGCCCCTCACCTCGAGTGGTTTCCCAGGCGAGTCATTCCTTGCGTTCAAAGCCCTGATGCACCAGGACACCGACAAGGCGTGGTCAGAGATCGCGTTCGCGGCGATCCGAGGGCCTTTCGGCGCAAACTTCATGTTCGCGGCAGAAGCGCTCGGCACGAAGAAGGAGGATGTCACCCTCGAGATCCTAGGCATGGCGCTCCTCTCGAGTAGCTGGCACGCGCGCTTGGCGGCAGTCCGGGCCGTCAACGGAATCGAGAGCGAGCAGTCGGCGATCGTGTCGTCCGCAACGCTGGGCAGTACGGAGCCGGATCCAGCCGTTAGGTTCGCGATTGTGAGCAAATCCAGGCCCGAGAGCGGTCTGTTCTCCCGTCGTGTGTTGTTTGCGGCAGTCAACGACGACAGTGAATGGGTCCGCACAAGGAGTTACCTCGCGCTCATCGACAACAGTGCCGAAGAGATCAAGAACGACGCGCTCAAGGGCGTGCGCGACGACAGCGTCGGCGTCAGGCTTGCGATCCTTGCCGCTATGACGGCATCCCCTAAAGAGCACTACCGCCCAGCCTTGAGGAGCGCGGTGGTCGACATTCAGGCGGTCGTCCGCGCCGCCGCGCTGCGCGCGTTCGCTGTGCAACCGGGCGAAGTGGTCGTAGGCGAGATCCAGAACACATTGACCGACCCAAGCCCGCTCGTCAGGGCTGCATTACAAGAGCTTGCCAAAGCGAAAGGACTCCAGATACCGCCAAGCAAATGACAATCGTCTTTTCCTCCGACCACGCCGGCTACTCGCTCCGCGAGTCGCTCGTCGAGCACGCGAAAACTGCGGGCTATGAGACGATAGCCGTCGGTGCTCCGTCGGAGGACGCTTACGACTATCCCGACGCCGCTGATGAGGCTGCTAAGCTTGTGCTTAGCGGGACTGCGCACTTCGGCGTGTTCGTCTGTGGCACGGGGATTGGAATCTGCATCCGCGCGAACCGCTACAAGGGTATTCGCGGAGCGCCGTGCACGAGTGTTGAGATGGCCGAGCTGGCGCGCGAGCACAATGACGCGAACGTACTGTGCCTCGGCGCACGAATCACGCCCGCGGGCCTGGCCGTAGAGATAATGGACGCCTTTCTCGCCGCGCCCGCCAGCGAAGTCGATAGGCACAAAAGACGGGTCGCCAAGCTCGATGGGAACGTTTAAGCCCGAACCGGCATAGAACCTGATGGAAAGGAAGCATGCAGGAAGCTAAAAAGAGCCTGATCGCCACGGGGGCGGTCGTCGCTGTGGTCGGAGCGGTGATTGTCGGCGGGCTCGTGCGCAACCGCATGGAGGTGGGTCCAGGAGTCACTGTGGGCGGCCCGATCACGATGGAGAGCCTGGTCAGCAGTACCAACGGTATCCCCAATCCCAGCGAAGCAGCCAAGAACCCGATCAGCGAGTCCACATACTTCTACCAGCTCACGCAACTGCTCGAGAAAGAGTACGTCGACACGATCAAGAGTGAGCGCGATCTCGCGATCGGCGCGGTGCGCGGCATGGTCAACTCCCTCGCGGACAGCAACAGCGTCTTTCTCAAGCCGGACCAGATGGCCGCGTTTAAGAGCCGCAGAAACGGGTCGTTCGAGGGGATCGGCGTCGAAGTCAAACTTGCGTACGACGAAGCTGAGCTGCGAAAAATGCAGAACAACTCAATCGGATCGACCGGCCCCGACGCCGACATCAACTTTGAGCCTCTTCTCTTGATCCCGACGGTGAGGGTCACAGCGGTCGTTCCGGGCGGCCCGGCCGAGAGGGCCGGTATCCGGGTCGGCGATCGCATCACGAACGTCAACAACAAGTGGGCACTCTCATCTGAAGAGCTCGCAAGGATCCTCGCGATCCGTGCGAAGTTCGACGCAGGAGAGATCGACAAGACTGAGTTTGAAAAGCACGGTAACGAGTTCCGTTCACGATTTGAGTCTTCTGTAACGCCCATGCGGGTCACCGAAGAACTGCTGCTCGGCAAGAGCGGCACGGTCAAAGTTGGTTGGCGCTCGCCCGGAGGTGCTGAGAAGGCCGCGGTCATCGAGAAGTCCGTGCATGAGCTCCCCGCAGTCGAATTGAAGGGCAACGTCCTCCTGCTGCGCTTTTTCAAAGACTCACCAAAGCTCCTTGAGGCGCTTGCCCTTCCTGACTTGCTCACGATCGACCTAAGGCAGAGCACTGTGGGAGACTACGACGCGATGCGCGTTTGCCTGGCGCTGATTGCTCCCAGTGGCGACTATGGCTTCATCACGCGCGAGCAGACGGGCGCAACGAGAAAGCTGAGCGTAGCCGACAGCACAGCCCCTGCGCGGAAGATCAGCCTCATCGTCGATGACTCGACCTGGGGCGCAGCGGCCGTGTTCGCCGAGGCGCTCGTAAAGTCGGGCCGTGCTACGATCAAGGCCGGAAAACTCTCCGACCAGCTCCCTTGGATCGACACGGTCGAGCTTCCGGACGGCAGCGGGTACACGCTTAGAACTGGCACTTTCGTCGCAAGGAGGGAAAGTAAGTGAACAAGATCCTGCGGTATGGCGTGTTCGTCGTGATCCTCACGTTTGCGTTCTGCGTCGGATT
The DNA here is from genome assembly GCA_025451715.1 of Fimbriimonadaceae bacterium. GTDB lineage: Bacteria > Armatimonadota > Fimbriimonadia > Fimbriimonadales > Fimbriimonadaceae > JADFMN01. Next base: position 28,778 of record JANWJY010000134.1, read on the forward strand.
CTCGTGGCGCGACGTCCGCCTCGGCAATTCGCCGTCAAAGGACGCCTTCTCACGCCTCTTCAGTGGAAGGCTTGACGACGGTGAAACACCGACACAGCTCTTCCGCGACAACTACAGCCTCATCCTTTCGCGCTTCCATCGGCCGATCGCCCCGGACAAACTCAAGTACGCTGGCATGGAAGGGCTCTTTGCCGCTCTGGGCGATCCGCACACAGTGTTCATGGAGCCGCAGGCTGCCGAGAACTTTTCGATCGAGACCAAGGGCAACTACGCTGGAATCGGCGCACGACTTGGCCCAGACCCGCTCGGAGCACAAGTTGGGACGGTTTTCAAGAATGGCCCGGCCGAGAAGGCGGGGCTTAAGACCAACGACATCGTCACGCACATCGGAAAGACAGACATCGCGGGGATGTCGATCGAAGAAGTCGTAAACTTTGTCCGTGGCGGAGAGGGCACCGCCATCACAATGACAGTGTTGCGCAAGGGAGAGGCGCTTCCCCTCAAGCTCACGATCACGCGCGCGATCGTCATCGTCCCAACGTCCGAGGGCGAAATGATCGAGGGCACGAAGGTCGCATACATCTCGGTCGACCAGTTCTCAGGCACGACTGTCGACCAGTTCGACGCCTCCCTGCACGACGTCTTCCAGCACAATCCTGAGGGGCTCGTCATCGACGTGCGGAGCAACCCAGGCGGTCTGCTCGATACCGCCGTCGCGATGCTCAGCAGATTCATCGAGAACAAGACGGTCGTTACGATGGGACAGAAGGGCGGTAGGCGCGAAGTCAGCTCAACGCCCGCCGGAAACCTGATCGGCTTTACTGGCCCTATCGTCATCCTGATGAACAAGGACTCTGCGAGCGCAGCTGAGATCTTCGCTGGAGTCATGCGCGACTACAAGCGAGCGACACTGGTCGGCGAGCACAGCTATGGAAAGGCTTCGGTGCAGACTGTCGTGCTCCTTAAGGACATGTCGACGGCGAAGGTGACCGTTGCGCGCTATTATCTCCCTAGCGGCGAGGACATTAGCCGTAAGGTTGACGAGGACGGCACGTACTTGAGCGGTGGGATCAAGCCGAACTACGTCGTTGAGGTCGAACCCGGATATGACTTCGAGCGCGGTGTTCCTGCAAAGGACCCTCAGCTCAAGAAGGCAATCGAACTGATACAGCAAAAGCGCGGCGGCTAGTTCGATTTAGGGTCGGCCAAGGTGCGCAGCCCGTCCCCAACGAAGTTAAGCGCGAAGATCGTAAGGCTTAGGATCAGACACGGCCACAAGAGCATGATCGGCTCGCTGCTCATGTTGATGCGGCCAGCCTGGATCATCCCACCCCAGCTCGCCGTTGGTGCCTGAATACCGATCCCGAGGAAACTCAGTGCGCTCTCCGCCAAGATCACCGCCGCGACGTCGATCATTGCTACCGCGAGCAGGATTCCCCAGAGGTGAGGAAGGATGTGCTTGCGCACAAGGTAGGTCGTTGAAGCGCCGAGCGCCTTCGACGCAATGACATACTCTCGATCTTTCAGGGTCGCGACTTGAGTCCGTGTAAGTCGTGCGACGGCCGGCCAGGCAGTGATCGAGAGCGCGATGATCATCGCACCGAACCGCGCGTTCCAGATGCCGACGATCAGAATCGCGAGCAGGATGTCAGGGAACGCGAACATTCCGTCGGTGAGTCGAAGGATCGGGATACTGATGGGCTTTGGCGCGAACACACCTAGCGTGCCCATAACGATCCCGAAGAGCAGCGCGATGATCTGCACAGTGAAGCCGATCGTCAACGACATGCGCGCACCGAACGCGAGGCGCGCGAAAACATCGCGGCCCTGCTCGTCGGTTCCCAGCCAGAACTCAGAAGACGGCCTCATGAAGGGCGTAGCGATGAGCCGCTCGGTCCTCTCCAGGGCGGCGGTTCTCACGATGCCGCCAGACGAGTAATTGACCGTGACGCTGCTCCCCTGCGGGCCCGCAAGGGCCCTTTCGAGGCCATCGCTGTCGAGTGAGCCAAGCTGCCTGCCATCGGCGCTCAGAATAACGTCGCCGCGCTTGATCCCGGCGACGTCGGCGGGCGAGTCGTTCTTTGCGAAGGTCACTTCCATCCCGAGCTTGCCCGGCTCGCCGCGAGCGCCGGTGTCATAGAGGTCGCGCTCCGGGACCTCAGTCGGACCGTATCGCACGATCGGCCCGACGATCGCGAACAAGAGTAACACGACAAGATAGCTGACACCGATCCAGAACAGCCAGTCGAGTCGCCGCTTCTTCATACCTGCGACTCCCTGATCCGCGGATCTATGAGCTGCTGCACGAGGTCGACGATCAGGTTGACCACGATGAACATTGCGCCGGTGACGATGACGCAGGCCATGATCACGGGGGTGTCGCCCTTCTGGATCGCGTTTATAGCCTCGTGCCCGATTCCAGGAACGAGGAACGCGGTCTCAACGATGAACGACCCCGTCAACAAGTAGCCAAAGCTCGTTCCGATCCCGGTCAGAACCGGCAAGATCGCATTGCGCAGCGCGTGCTTGAAGTAAAGCCGCCCAGAGGGCACGCCCTTCGCTACGGCGAGTCGGATGAACTCTTGGTTGAGCGTGTCGATCATGCTCGCGCGAGTGAGGCGCGTCAGAGTCGCCATCGGCCTGGCAGCGAGTACGACGACCGGCAGGATCAAGTAGTAGAACTTCGGCCCATCCATCTGCGACTCGGGCGCCCACGTCAATGGCAACATCCCAAGGCGGATCGCGAAGAAGTACGCGAGCACGGGCGCGAGCACGAAGTTTGGAACCGTCACACCGAGCGTGCTGAGGCTGAGCGCGAACCGGTCCGGCGCGCGGTTCTCATAGATCGACCCGATCGTGCCGAATGTCAGACCGAGCGCAGACGCTAACAGAACCGCGAGGAACGCAAGCTGTGCCGAGACGGGAACGACCTTCTTGAGGATGTCGCTCACCTCGTCGCGCGTGCCCCAGTAGCTCTGGCCGAAGTCGCCCTGCGCGGCGTTGCCCATGTACTCGACGTAGCGGACCGGCCAGGGGCGGTCGAGCCCCATGTCCTTCTTCATCGCTTCGTAGCGGGCTACTGTGAAGTTCTTGTCGCCGATGCGCGCCATCGCGGCGTCGCCTGGCGCGATCTCGTCCGCCAAAAACGTGACGAGGGAAATGAACACGAGGCTGGCGGCGCCATAGAGGAGCCGCAACAGCACGTTTCTGAGGACTCGAAACCCGGACTTGCCTGCCATCAGCCGCGAACGATCGTGGCTGACGTTACCTTATCGCCGAGGGCGATCTTGTTCACCGAGTCAAGGCCGAACGCGACCTGCCCGAATACGGTCGATGCGCCGTTAAGGAACCTGCTGTTGGCCAGCAGGATGTAGAACTGGCTGTCGCCGCTGTCGCGGTCGTTCTCCTGGGTCGCAAGACCGACCGCGCCGGTGACGTTGGCGAAGCCGGAGTCCTCGAACGGGACACGCGTGCCTGTGCCGCCCGTACCGAGCGTCTTGTCGTCCATTGACTTGGTCTTGGAGCCTGGGTCGCCGATTTGGACGAGGAACGGCCGCGGGTTCTTCACGACCTTGTGGAACCGCTGACCGTTGTAAAAGCCCTGCTGGACCAAGTTGATGATCCGCGACGTGGTCTTGGGCGCCTGCTTGGTGTAGAGCAGGATGTCGATGGTGGAGTTGCTTTCCAGCGTCAGGCGAACGACGGTCTCGCCCGGCTTCGGCTTGTACTGCGCGAAGACGAGCGACGCGAGCGCCGCCAGCATGACTACGAGGAAGAACCTACGCATCTATTCACCTTCATACCCTTAGACGAGTGGCGGGCGCATATGGAACAGGGAGTCTCAGTCGTCGAGCCTGCGCCCGTATCCGTCGAGCCTGACCCCCCCAGCAAGAATGTAGATGGCGTCGATCCAGGCCCAAATGAGCCCAATCCCGCAGAACATGAACGTGAACAACTGAAGGATCCCATGGGCCATGTAGCCCAGGTACAGCCGCCCGACTCCGGGGATGAAGTTCAGCAGGCCGCCCGTCACCCGGCTCTTGTCGCTCTTGGGCGCGTGGGTCTGGATGTACTGCCAACCAGTCTGGCTGTGGACGCTGTACGTCGTGAACGGATCCGGGGTCACCGGGCTGATCGCCCTTGATCCCATCGGCGTAGGGGGCGGCGAGGCGATAGGTCGGGCCGGTGGGTAGAGCTCGGACTGCGCAATGCCGAGTGAGGCACGCAGATCGGTGACGTTCATCGCCTGCGTCCAATCGGACATTCCGCTGCGCCAGACGTACGTTTCTTGAGAGATCACACCGTCTCCGGCCAGCTCTGACATCTGGGCCAGGGTCAAGGGCCCGAGCTGACCGTAATGGCCCACGTAATACCATTCAGCCTGGGCGTTGCCTTCACTCATACGGCGTTGGGAGGATCGTGTGGAGTTTATCTAATACAGGGTAGGCGGGAACGGGGTTTCGGCCCGATGCCCCAGAGGGTTGGCAGGTATCTTGGGTGGCGATGTCCGTCCGTGTCCGCTATGCCCCAAGCCCTACTGGCAGCCCACACGTCGGGAACATCCGGACAGCCCTCTTCAACCACCTGTTTTCCCGGCACCACGGTGGAGTCAACATCGTCCGCATCGAGGACACAGACCGGTCTCGGTATGTCGAAGGGTGCGAGGAGGAGATCATTGAAAGCCTTCAGTACGTCGGCGTCGAGTGGCAGGAGGGACCGGACGTCGGTGGGCCGTCGGCGCCGTACCGGCAAAGCGAGCGGAAGGGTACGGGGCTTTACCAGCCTATCATCGACCGACTTCTGTCATCGGGTGCGGCGTACTGGGCGTTTGACACGACCGAAGAGCTCTCCGAGATGCGCGACTATCAGCAGATCAACAAGCAGCCGATCGGATACTACGGTGGGGTCTGGCGCGACGCACCCTCATCGAAGGTCGAAGAGGCGCGCGCAGCCGGACTGCCGGGCGTCATCCGGCTGAAGATCCCGCGCGACGAGACGATCGTGGTCGACGACGCGATTCGCGGCCGTGTCGAGATCGCGTCGAACGGCGTGGATGATCCGGTGTTGATCAAAGCGGACGGGATGCCGACCTACCACTTCGCCGCGATGGTGGACGATCAGCTCATGGGGATCACGCACGTCTTTCGCGGAGAGGAGTGGATCAGCAGCGCGCCGAAGCACGTGGTCCTGATCAAGGCACTAGGCTGGGAGCCTCCTGTGTTCGTACACGTGCCGGTGATCAAGGGCAAGGACGGCAGCAAGCTCAGCAAGCGGCACGGCGACACCGCTTGTTTGGACTTCCGACGTGCGGGCTTTTTGACCGAAGCGCTGGCGAACTTCATTGCACTGATCGGCTGGTCGCCGGGCGGCGACCGCGAGCTGATGACGATGGACGAGATGGCGGGGGCGTTCGACATCAAGGGCATCCAGCCGTCGCCCGGCATCTTCGACATCGAAAAGCTGTCGTGGATGAACGGCAACTACATTCGGCAGAAGCCGATCGATGAGCTTGCGCCGATGGTGCGCGACTACAGTTTCTGCTCGGAGAACCAGGCGTACTGGGAAACCAAGAACCCGGCGGTCGCGAGCGCGATGCGGCTGCTCGTGGGCACCTGGCAGAAGGATCCGGACCTGGTCAAGAGCGCGATCGGTTTGGAGCAGGAGCGCGTGACGTCGCTCGCGGAGTTCGGGACGGCTTGCGAGTTCTTCTTCGTTGACGAGGTGACCTTCGACCCGAAGGCGGTCGAGAAGTGGAAGGGCCAGGAACACGTCCCAAAGATGCTCGACGCTTTTCTAGAGTTCTTCTCTGGCAAGTCGAGCGTATCGACCAGCGAGTGCGAGAGCCTCCTGAGACAGTTTCAAGAAGCGAATGGATTTGATAAGCTCGGCCCCATCGTGCACCCGGTGCGGGTTGCATTGTCCGGAAAGACCGTCGGGCCGGGGCTGTTCGAAATGATGTCCGTGCTCGGGCCCGAGCGGATCGTTAGGCGGCTCGAGCGAGCGAAGGAAGTCCTGGCGTGAGCGTTTTGCGCGTCCTTCACTACGGCGACCCTTCGTTGGAGAAGTGGCTCGACCGGCGGCCCTCGTTCGATGCCGGGCTTGTGAGCGTGGTTTCGCAGACGATTCGTGAAGTCGCCGAGCGGGGCGCAGAGGCTGTGTTGGAGCACACCAGGCGTCATGACGCGCCGTCACTCGAGAGCCTGTACGTCGAAGTTGGCGATGCTGTCCTGCCTGAAGAGCACCAACTGGCGATCCGCATAGCGATTGAGCGAGTAATGGAGTTCCACCAAGTGCAGCTCGACACTCTGACTGAGGGTTGGACCGAGGTCGGGAGCGGGTGGGGCTGGCGAACCTATTCTCACGAGCACGAGGACGGACGCGAGACCGGCATGATCGGCCAAAGGATGCTCCCAGTCCTGAGCGCGGGGATCTATGTGCCCGGCGGGAAGGCCGACTATCCGAGCAGCGTCATCATGAACGTCGTGCCGGCGCTGATTGCGGGCGTCGAGCGCATCGTTGTTGCGACGCCTCCTGACCGCGATGGCAACGTTTCTCCGGCCGTGCTGTTCGCGTGCCGCGAGCTGGGGGTCGAGACCGTCCTCAGGGCCGGCGGCGCGAGCGCGATCGCGGCTATGGCGCTCGGGATCGACGGCTTGCCGCGCGTCGACGTGATCGCCGGGCCGGGAAACAAGTACGTTAACGAGGCCAAGCGGCAACTGTGGGGGGCCGTCGGGCTCGACTCCTACGCGGGCCCGAGCGAGGTGTGCGTCTTCGCCGACGACTCCGCAAACGCCGCGTTCGCCGCGGCAGACCTGATCGCACAGGTCGAGCACGCGCCGGACAACGTGGGCGTGCTCGTGACGACAAACCAGGAGACGTGCAACGAGGTGATCACCGAGGTCGAGAAGCAACTCCTGAACGCGCCGCGCGCGAACGTGATTCGCCAGGCGCTGATGGAGCACGGCGTAGCCGTCGTGTGCGCTTCGCTCGACGAAGCGGTCTCGACGATCAACCGGTTTGCCCCCGAGCACCTGGCCCTGCACACGATGGACGCTGCGGAGGTCCTCCCGCTCGTCACTAACGCAGGCGCTGTGATGATGGGGCTATGGACGGCTCAGTCCGTAGCAGACTACTGCGAGGGGCCGTCGCACACGCTGCCGACGTCCGGTTCTGCGCGGTTCGCAAGCCCGGTCAACGTCTTGACCTTCCTTCGTCTGCAGTCTGTCTCGATGTTGGAAGAGGAGGACGCCGTCTCTCTCGCGCCGACCGCCGAGGCGTTCGCCGAGATGGAGGGCCTGTCAGCCCACGGCGCAGCCGCACGGATCCGTTCTGAAAAGGCGCTATAGCTCCCCGAAGAGCACGTGCCGCTACCTTTCTCCCCAATTTGGCTACAAATGAGAAAACCGGTCAGGTTGCGCCTACACTAGGGGCCGGACAATCAGGGCAGCCATGGGGCAGAAGGCAGTCAGTTTCGAGCAGAGGATCGATAGGTTGGTCGAAGGGTTCCTCAATGAAGCCTCGCGTCGACCGTCGGGGCGCGAGATCGCGAGGAGGGCGGCGTACAGCGTCGCTCAGACGCACCGGAGCTTTTTGTCGGCATACGGCGAGGCGCCGGGGGCGTTCCGCCGCCGACTTGTCCTGGAGCGTGCCGCCGACATGCTCGCTCGCAGCGACTCAACTGTATGGAAGATCGCGGTGGAGAGTGGGTTCGCCTCCGGCGAGGCGTTCTCGCGCGCGTTCCGCAGGTCGTTCAAAGTGACACCGCGCGAATACCGAAAGGCGCCGACGCACGGATGGATCCCCGCACCGAACCGGGTCCACTACTGGAAAGGCAGCCTTCTTCGCACCATGGCGACAGGAGAAAACAAGATGAACCTCACAGACAGACTTGTCGAACACGACATCGCCGACACGCGCGCGCTGCTCGAGCGCGCCCAGACTCTCACTTCCAAGCAACTGGACGCGAAGATCGACGACCCCCAGCCGCGGCTCTTCCTCGAGTGCTATGACGCGACGATCAGAGGTCGGCTCGACTACCTCGTGCTGACGAAGGAGTGTTGGCTTTGCGCCGTCTATGCGAAGTTCAATCCGATGGAGAGCAAGCGGGACAAGACTCCGAAGGGCATGCTCGCCCGGTGGGAATCCGTTGAGAAAGAGTGGCGAGACCTCGTAAAGAGCGTGGAAGCGGAGGGACGATGGGACGAGATGTTCATCGACGCCCTGTGCGATCAGCCGGAGACTTTCAGCTTTGGCGGGATGATCGCGCACGTGCTCGACCAGTCGGCGCGCAACCGCACGGAGGTCTTCCGGGCGTTCACAGCGCTCGGCCACGCCGACGCGGCCTTCGGGGACCCCCTAAGCTGGGAGATGCGCAAGCAAGCCTAGCGGCTCGGGCGCCCTCTGCCTCGGATTGAAGGGCGGAGGGCACCCTCAAACCCTAAAAAGAGGGGCTGTTGCGGCGTCCGGGTGCCGACAATATCCTTGGAGCCGTATGACCACCCCCAGACTGGCACTCATCGTCTTGTCCCTGACACCGGTATCGGCCTTCGCCCAGGAGCCGGCTGTCGAGTTCGA